>DAIRDK010000001.1:0-57737 GCA_036796175.1 Bacteroidales bacterium
ATCGGTGCAACGGTGCAGGTCGTGACCGGTGAAAAGAACGGGCAGAAGCAGTTTACAACCATCCTTGTAGATGCGGATACTCCCGGTTTCAAGCGAGTGCCCATGCACGGGAAAATGATGTGGCGTGCCTCCGACACGGCCCAGCTGTTCTTTGACGACTGCAGGGTTCCCGTAACCAACACGCTCGGCAAGGTGGGAGAAGGTTCAAAGATCATGCTGAACACTCTCGACAGCGGTCGCCTGGCCATTGGCGCCATGGGGCTGGGACTGGCCCAGGGCGCTTTTGAGATGGCCCTGTCTTACGCCAAACAGCGCAAGCAGTTCGGAAAGCCGATCGCACACTTCCAGGTAAATGCATTCAAACTGGCCGACATGGCGACCAAGATCGAATTGGCCAGGAACCTTCTGTACAAAGGAGCATGGCTGAAATCAAACAACCTGCCCTTCGCCAAGGAAGCAGCCATGGCCAAGCTTTACTGTTCCGAGATCGCCCGGGAGGTGGCTGACGAAGCCCTTCAACTCCACGGGGGATACGGGTTGATGAAGGATTATGACATCGAACGTTTTTACCGCGACCAACGGCTTCTCCAGATCGGGGAAGGAACTTCCGAAATCCAGCGGCTGGTCATTTCACGGTATATTGGGTGTTATGATTAGATACCGCCTGCCTGCCGGCTTCGAACTTCTTAAGCGTATACCTCACGAAAAACCAGGCCACGGTGATTACAACGGGCCAGGTTATGAACCATATGATCTGGGTTATCATCTTTTCTTTCCTTTGGAATTAATAAACATGCGATTCGTGTTCCAGTTCCTCCACTGTGATCTTTTTCCTGTCCATGGCGCGCCAGACGTAGAAGATGTAAGCCAGCACGAACGGCACCAGCAATGAAACATAGCTCATAGCCGTCAGTGTGTAGTGGCTCGACGAACTGTTCTCAATGGTCAGCGAACTCTGGAGGTCGTAGGTAGAGGGGTAATAAGCCGTATGATTGAACCCTGCGGCCAGAAGCAGCGCCCAAACCGTCAGTACCGTACCGATCCCGGCGAACCAGATCCCCTTGTTCCCGGCCTTCTCAAAACAGAGCAGGGGTTTGTACAAACCAACCAGGACGCCGGCCACACCGGCAAGGAACAGGATCGCCACCACCGGCATTCCGATCAGGTTATGCAGGTACTTATAGGGTTCCATGGAGACCCATTTGGTTACCGGATCCACGGCAAATCCTTTGGAGAGCAACAGCCAGGCCGTAAAAGCGAGGAAGAGAACCAGGAACGGCAGTGCGTTGTAAAGCAATTGTTTCCTGATCCTGCCCGATACGGCTGCGTGGTCCACCAGATTCATGAAATAAAGCAGGGCCAGCGTCCTGGCGAGGAAGAAGACGGTGAGGCCGAGCAGGAGGTTCTGCACATTCAGCGCGGCTTCCAGCCCGTGTGCAGGGCCTTTCCACTCGGAGATCACCGGCATGGCATTCCCGGTCAGGTTCACGAGGTTCATCTTATTTACGCTGAATTCGGAGCCGGTGAAGAAAGTGGCTACCGCTGTTCCGATCAGAACGGTACCAAGCAAGCCGTTCAGGAACAGGAACACCTCGAATGTTCTCTGGCCTAAAAAATTACCCGGTTTCTTCCGGTATTCGTAGGACACAGCCTGGATGACAAAGGCGATGAGGATGGCCATCCACACCCAGTAAGCCCCGCCGAAACTGGTGCTGTAGAACAGCGGGAACGACGCAAAGAAGGCGCCGCCGAACGTGACGAGCGTTGTGAACGTGAGTTCCCATTTCCGGCCAAGGAGGTTGACCAGCAGGCTTCGTTCCTCGTCCGTCTTGCCTAATGTGTAAATAAGGGTCTGTCCGCCCTGAACGAACATCAGGAAGACCAGCAGGGCGCCCAGCAGGGATACGATGATCCACCAGTATTGCTGGAGGCTTAAAAGCGATAATGACTCGAACATGGTATCTTATGTTTTGATGTGAACAACCTGATTATGCCTGTACTCCTTTTTTGATCTGCTTCACCATAATGCCGATATCCGCGATCAGCAGGCCGGTGAAGATCAGTGCGAACATCCAGAAGGTAAGGATCACCGAGCCCGGCTTCAGCTGCGAAACAGCGGCAATAGTCGGCATGATATCCTGGATTACCCATGGCTGGCGGCCCACTTCAGCCACGATCCAGCCCAGCATTGAAGCGATGTATGCAAGCGGGATCGTCCATAAGGCCGTATACAGGATGAACCGTTTGTTTTCGATTTTGTTACGGACTGTCAGGATGAGCATGACGAGGATCAGGGCAAAGAAATGGATACCGAGATAGACCATGATCCGGAAAGAGTAGAATGTAGTGGCGATGGAAGGGACCAATTCATGCGGATCCCGATTGGCATAATATCCATATCCGAAATCCGCATAGTTTTGTTCAAAGGCGGCCAGCGTGATGGCAGCCAGGCTGTCGTTCCCTTCTTTCCTGGCCGTCTTGTAAGCCCCTAACGATTCGATGGCCAGTCTGCCCCGGTTAATGCGGTCCTGGTACGATGGGATCCCGCGTTCGGTATTTCCGTGTACCAGGTCGTTCACGCCGGGTACATACGCATTCGGATCAAGGAATGCCATATAAGAAAGGACGTTCGGGACTTCGATCTTCATCCTGAAGTCCATCTTGTCGTTGCCTTCCATCGATTTATCTTTGTGTAACAGGCCAAAGACGGCAAGCGGAGCGTTCTGCCGGCCGACATACAGGTTTTCCATCGCGGCAAATTTCATGGGCTGGTGGTGAGCCATGGCCCGCGCTGAACCGTCACCGGTGAGGACGACAAAAACCGAGGCGATCAGGCCAAAACCGGCAGCCACGACAATGCTCCGTTTGGCGAAGAGAACATCCCGTTTCTTCAGCAGGAACCAGGCACTGACACCGATCACAAACAGGGCGGCCAGCACATAACCCGATGAGATGGTATGCAGGAACTTGTTGATGGCCACCGGGGAAAACAGGACTTCCCAGAAATTGACCATCTCGTTCCGGGCGGTGTCGGGATTGAACTTCATCCCTGCGGGGTATTGCATCCACCCGTTCGCTACCAGGATCCAGAGGGCCGACAGGTTGCTGCCGATCGCCACCAGCCAGGTGGAGGCGAGGTGGAATTTTTTTCCTACCTTGTTCCATCCGAAGAACATAACGGCGATGAACGTAGTCTCCATGAAGAAGGCCATGATCCCCTCAATAGCCAGCGGTGCTCCGAAAATGTCACCGACGAACCAGGAGTAATTCGACCAATTGGTGCCGAACTGGAATTCCATGATCAGCCCGGTGGCCACGCCGATCGCGAAGTTGATCCCGAACAGCGTCATCCAGAATTTGGTCAGACGCTTCCATTCTTCGTTGCCTGTTTTCACGTAGATCGTCTCCATAAAAGCAATGATGAAAGACAGTCCGAGTGTCAGCGGCACGAAGATCCAATGGTACATGGCAGTCAGTGCAAACTGCGCCCGTGACCAGTCAACCAGTGAAAAGTCAATGTAATTCATATCTCAGTGTTTGATTTTGGTAAGATCGTCGATAACGTATTCGCTTCGTTCCTTATCGGAATGAAACCGGGTCTTCAGTAGGTCGGGAAAGAAAAAGAGCTTCATGATCAGGAAAAAGATCACGAATTTGATCAGGATGATGATCCAGAGCTTTTTCCCAACAGTCATCACCCTGAAACCATCGTAATAAAAGCGTATGATCCTGTACATTTCAGCCCACTCCTGGATACCGGTAACGTCTATACCGGTATTTCGGAGTAAAAATAGAAAAAAAACAATTCGGAAATAAAGGAAAATAAAAAGATATGTAATTTATAGCATACTATTGGCCATAAACCATTCCATCGCTTCTGCTATTGCAGTTTTCACTGGCGTACATGGCAATCCGATTTCTTCTGCCGCCTTCCGGGGGCTGTAGTAATTATCCAGGGTCAGCAGGCGGGCATTGACATAGTTCAGAGGCATGGGCGTACCGGCCAGTTTTTCGGCCAGGGTTCCGAACATGCCGGCTGCACGGACCAGGTAAGCCGGGAGGAACACCCGGAACGGGTGTTTGCCCGCGACGTCGTTCAGGAGATCATAGAATTCACGGTATGTAAGATTGGTGCCGGCAAGCAGGTAACGCTCCCCCACTCTTCCCAGTTCCAGGGCATTACAGACCCCTGCGGCGGCATCGCGGACATGGATAAAATTCTTCCCCCCTGCCGGACATGCCTGGATCCTGTTCTTCAGGCCTATGAAAATGATCCTGCCCGAACTGGGTTTCGCATCGAAGGGTCCGATCATGAAGGTGGGGTTGACGATCACTGCAGGCAGTCCGTGCTTCTCAACCGCCTCGATGACCTGTTGCTGAGCGACGAATTTGCTGGTGATGTACCCCGAGCCGATATGATACCCGTTGAACTCGGACAGTTCGGTTCCCGGGGTTTCTTTTGATCCGGGTCCGAATGTATTGGCTGTGCTCACAAACACCGCTCTTTTAATTCCGTTATGCAGGCAGGCCCGGATCACATTCCGGGTCCCCGTTACATTGACCGCCTCGTAAGCCTCATAATGAACGGGCCATTGATTTGTGTTAGCGGCAGCATGAATGACTTCGTCGCAGCCATTAAGCGCCTGCCCGAGACTGACCGGATCGAGAATATCCCCTGTGGCCATTTCAGCCCGGGTTCCTTTTAGTGCCAGGAGGTTGGCCCGGGGTCTGACCAATACTCTGACCTCTTTTCCGCGTGATTCGAGTTCCCTGACCACGTTGGCCCCAAGCAGGCCGTTTGCGCCTGTCACCAGTGTTTTCATGCCGCTTTCATTAAGGGTGTACTGATCTCTCTCCGGATCACCCGGGCCACCACTCCGATCCGGATATTCTGGGGGACGATACGGATAAGCAGCAAGTTAAATTTATTCATGATTCCCGGGACAATGATCTCTTTTCCTTTACGGATCCCGTCGACGGCAATCCGGGCGATCTCGCATGCCCGGAGAAGTCCGATCTTGCCTGCCGATCCCTGGCGGATGATGCGGAGGGTCACGTCCGGGTTGGTCATGATGGGTCCCGGGTGCACGACGGCAACCCGGACGGAAGTCCCTTTCAGTTCCCGGTTCAGGCTGCGGGAAAAACTGGTAACGAAAGCCTTTGAGGCCGGGTAGACCGTTTTGTAGGGGATCGGGCTGAAAGCCGCCATGCTGGAGACATTCAGGATATACGCCTGCGGATGGCTTTTCAGTTCAGGGACCAGCATGCGGGTCAGCATCGAAAGCGCGCGGATATTCAGCTGGATGATATTGTCGAGATACTCGATGGATGAGGCGTCGAAAGCGACGGTCCCTCCCATGCCGGCATTGTTGACCAGGAAATTGATGCGGTGCCTGGCGAGGATCTTGCTGACCAGGCCATAGATTGAGGTTTTGTCGGTGAGGTCGGCTTCGTAAAACCATGCATTGATCCCGAATTGTCTTTTCAGATTCGTGCATAGGGCATCGAGGTTACATCCGGGCAGGGCGACCAGGACCAGGTCGTGCCCGCGGCGGGCGCATTCGATGGCGAATTCGCGCCCCAGTCCGTGGCTGGCGCCGGTGATGAGGGTGCAGGATTTGGATTCGTTGTCGGATGTTGGATATTGGATATTGGATGTTGGATGTTGGATGTTTGGTTTTGTCATCAGGTGCATGGAGAAAAAATAGGCGGCGACGGAAGCGGGCAGGCCGATGGCGGCACCTCCGGCAAGCAGGCTGATGAAGACAGGGAGGTTTCCGGCGAGCATGTGAAAGAGAGCCGAAATACTGAGATTCCCGTCCAGGCTGAAATCAACTGTCGTCCCGGTAATATACTTTCCGACGAGGAATGAGAAGCCGTAAAAAATCGGCCCGGTCACGATGTTGATATGGAACACGCCTACAATGGATGCCACTTTACTCCACCGCAACAGGGAAGTCAGGGCGATGGCGATAAGCACTTTAAACCCGATGAACGGGGTGGTGGCGAGAAATACGCCAAGAGCGTATCCCAGGCAGACCGGGGCAGGCCGTGAGCGAATGGCGGCCAGTTTCTCCCTGACTTCGCGGATCTTTTTTTTCAGATAGGTTTTCATGGCTTCGTGGTTTTAGTTCTGCTCTACAATATCCCTGAAAGCTGCAAGCGACCTGATCATCGCTTTCTGGACCAACGGGTCGGTCAGCTTCCTTGAACATTTCGGGGGTTGTTTCGAGTATTGCGTGTATTCGACCAATACGCGGTGGTCACCTGTTCTGCTGATGATCCATTCACATTCCAGATGGGATATCCGGCTGACACCCTGTTTGGCGGGAATGTAAACAGGCATTCCCTCGACCAGGACCCTCGCAGATCTGCCGTCGGCTGAACGTTCCGTTTCATAGTGAAGGACGCAGTCCTGGTCTGATATAGGCCATGGCAGCCCGTACCGGATGTAACAATACCATTCGCGTTCGCTGACGTTCTTTACCCGGCTGAACTCATCTACGTTACTCATCCATCGGGTGACTGCCGCATCGTTGACAACCAGTGCGAGGACCTCATTTACTTCCGCCTGACAACTGAATACCGCTTTCACTTTTCGGGTGCTGACCGTGCTGTTCAGTGGGATCCATTTGGTGTAGATGGAAATGTTCTGGTCGCTCCTCACCAGTGTGTAGGTGTTCATCGCAGGATCCGTCCCGTGTTCCGGTGTTCCTGCCATCAGGGGCCCCAGGCCCGCCATGCAGATCATTAACAACATTGTTTTCATGACTCCTCCGGTTTTGGAACAAATGTAGACCTGTCATCACGGGAACGGAAACGACTGTCGGCAACTGAGTTGGCTGGCATGGGACGGGTTCGTTGAATACTCCGGTTTGGGCATGATTTATCCGTTAGGATTCTTAAAATCCGTTCCGGTTTCTCCCGGCACTCCCGGTTTTGGGATTTTCTGCAAAACCGGGAGCCGGAGAGTTGCATGAAATGCAAGGAATTTAGTTTACAATTTGATAATGTTTCCGCTACCTGATATATGGATGTTCATTTGTGGTGTTCCCAGGTAGTATATGTTTCCGCTGCCGGAGATGGTGGCATCCATCGTACCGGCGACCTGCGTATAGATGTCGCCTGAACCACTGATGTCAGCATCGGTGGTTTGTGACAGGATGCTGCGGATGTCGATATTCCCGCTCCCGCTGATGGTCAGGTCTTCGTAACCGGCCGTTCCACCCTGGGCGCTGATGTTCCCTGATCCGCTGATGGTCGCCCGGAGCGTGTTACAGGTTACATACCCCAGCCGGATATCCCCGCTGCCGCTGATGGTCAATTCCATCGAGGATCCCATCCAGTCGTTGGTTACGTCGATCTTCCCGGAGCCCGACACGGCCAGCGAGGAGATGCCGGGTGCGGTGATATAGACGCTGATCGGCTCATGATGGCCCATATGGACCCCGTTTTTGAACTTGATCACCAGGATTCCGTTTTCTATAACGGTCTGGATATACGGCATCAGGTTCTCCTGGGCGAGGACCTCCAGAGAGTATTCATCTCCGCTGGTCAGATAAACCGATGCGTCGGTACTTAATCCGATGCCATGATACCCCGTGACCGTGCGGCTTTCGGAGATAACATCCCCCTTCCCGTTGATCTTCTGGCATGAAGTAAATAATACGGGCACAATCAGCGCAATAAGTAAGGTTCTTGCTGTTTTCATAAAATTAACTGTTTGGATTTGGATCGTTTTACAGAAGGAAGACAATCCAGGGGAAGAGTACCCCTATCAGCACGCTGATTTTTTTCAGATCCTGAAGCCAATCACTCCACCGATCCACATCTGTTCCCGTGTCCCGGAGTGGTACTGATCATAGAAATTATAGAAGGGAAGGCCCTTGGGATAAGCCTGTTCGCCTGCATCGGAATAAAAGCAGAAATTAAATGCGGGACCCAGGAATACGGCAAAGTGCCTGGCTGCGCGGAATTCAAAAGCCGGAGCCAGCTTAAGTTGCGATCCGTACCAGCTCATGGCATGCACCGGGCTGAAGAACATGCTGCCGGCAAAATCGATATTGAATCCTAACCGCTTTCCGATATCGAACATCGTCCCGATGCCGTATGCAAAATTCAGCAACAGGGAATCATTGGTGCCGGCTTTAAATATGTTGTACAGCTTTTTGGTACCTGTTTTAAAGGCCAGGTTGATATAGAAGACCTCATCACCCGATACCTCAAATTTCATGTATCCGCCCCGATGGACATAACTGAAAAACCCGACCGGAACCCCGGATGTTACGCGACCCGAGATATTGAATACACCCACCTGGACTCCCTTCAACTCTTTCGTATAGTTCAACAGGCCTGCCACCTGCACTCCCCTGTTCTCCTGGTTGGCGATATTGGCCAGGCCGGCGAGCTGGAGTCCGGTTACGTGTTCCCTCGAAATATTGATCAGTCCTGCGATCTGGGCGCCTTTCCACCGGACCGGTACATAGTTCATCAACCCGGCGATCTGGGCGCCGCGAACGGTATCCGTCGTCCAGTTGAGAAGCCCTGCCAACTGGCATCCGTAGAAATGACCCATGTCAATATTGAACAGGCCCCCGATTTGCAGCCCGGAGGTTTTTTTTCCGACGATATTTCCCAATCCCCCGATCTGCAATCCCCTGACATGGTTGCGATCGATGTTCAGCAGTCCGCCCAGTTCGAATCCCCTGACGCCCCCTGTGTACCCGACCAGGAGATTCAGTGAGAATGCGCTGTTCACGGAGCCTGAGACTTTCCAGTTCGTACTGAGGAAGGGCACGAGGGTGAACTGCACCGGCCAGGTGTCGAAAATGTTCAGGTTGATCGAATTGATCCGGAGTTTGCGGGGCACGAAGAAATTCACCACGCCCAGGCTGTCGATCGTCAGGCCCGGAACCGGCGCGGTAAATGCCACGACTTCTCCTTGCTGGACCGGGATCCGTTCAACCGCTCCAACACGAGGAGAGAGCGCGACCATTACTGTTTTTGTTTTGACAGGCCGGATGAACACCACCGTATCCCGGTACCCCTGTTTGCTGATGGAGAGTCCGCGCAGGTTCTCCCCGTCAGGGAAGGTCATGCTGAACTGCCCGCCTGCGTGTGTCAGGGCCGACCGCCTTCCACCCACTTCATACACCGTTGCATCCACAAGGACCCTGCCGGTCACGGCATCGGTAACAAGCCCTGTAACTATGCATTCGGTCTTTGTAGCAGGCTGCTCTTTCCGCGGGGTGTTCATGACCAGAACAACGTGATCGCCCACCTCCTTTCTGCGGACCCTTTCACCGAAAAGGTCGGTCAGAACGTCATCAACATGACGGTTATCGGCATGAAGGGTGATCTTGCGGTCCGGATTGATGATGTCGGCATTATATGAAAAGGTGAAATTCCCTGCTTTGCCGATCGTGGCCAGGGCATCTTCGACAGGTACGGAGTTCAACGAAACCGTGATCTTCCTGGAAAGATATCGTTCCTGGGAAACTCCATTCAGTGGAAGGAACGCTGAATAAACCAGTACGATCAGCAATACAAGCGCCTTAATTCGTGCATCCTTTTCCATAGAAGATCCAGTTGGTTCCTTCCTGTTTTACCTGAAGATCAAAGGAGGCGGCGATCACTTCCAGGATGGTTTGCAGGGATTCATCCCGGAACGTTGCGGTCAGCCTGCAGTTCAGGATCCCGGGATGACTGGTTTTGATCGCAACTCCAAAGTGTCCTTCCAGTATTTTAAAGACCTCTGCCAGTTCCGTTTGCCTGAATTCAAGGGTCCCGTCAAGCCAGAATAATTGATCCGCCCTGGGTTCTTCCACCTGTCGGGGCTGCCTCGATCCCGAAGGCAAAACACCCCTCATCCCGGCAGAAAGCAGCACCGATAGCGTGTCCCCGGTTGCAGGATCGATCGCAAATAATCTTACAAGTCCCTGTTCAACAGACACTTCTATATCCGAGCCCGCATAGGCTTTCACATCGAATGCCGTGCCCATGACCTTCACGAATGCATTACCGGCCTCCACTACGAAAGGATGCCGTTGATCGTGTCTGACATCAAAGAATGCCTCGCCGGTCAGCCTGACACGTCTCTCTTTCTTTCCGAACTTCTCCGGGTAAGCCAGGCGGCTTGCCTTATTCAGCGAAACATGTGTTCCGTCGGGCAAGGAATCCCTGACCACCCCGGTTGTCGAAGCGATCTCCATCATCTTTGGCGGCGCCAGGATCAGCTTCGCGGCCAGGTAGATGCCGAAGCTGACCAGGAGGATTGCCGCGACGGTCCAAACATAACGCAGGGAACGTGTCTGAGATACCCGTTCGTTCCCGGAGATCCTTTCCAGCATGCGGTCCCAAGCCGCATCCACATCCACCGGCACCGGTGCCGGGATCAGCCGGCCCGCCTCCAGCCACAATTTCTCAAGCCGGTCGAGATACTGGCGATGGGCATCATCCGAATGAAGCCATTCCGTGATCTTCCTGCTCTCCTCCTCCCCGGTCCTTCCGAGAAGAAAATCCAGCAGTACCGTTTCCTCAAATGGATTGTAGATGTTCTCCATGTTCCTCCTACAGTACAATGACAACCGGCCGGCGGTACACCCCTATCGACGTGCGCTTTATTTTCATTGATCCCGGAACAGGTGAAAGAAAAACAGGACCAGCCAGGGAAGGTAGTCGGCCAGTTCGATCCGGAGCGTACGGAGTGCGCTGCTCATCTGATTCTCCACGGTCTTGACCGAGATCCCCAGGTGCGCCGCGATCTCGGCATAGGTCATCCCTTCATAACGGCTCAGGATGAATACTTTCTTTCGCTCCAGCGGGAGACTGTCTACGGCCTCCCGGATCTTTCGCTCCAGTTCCGAGACGATCATCTCATCCTCCTTCGACCGCTGCAGTTCCTGTATCTGTGCTTCCCGGGCAGCTCTGAATTCTTCCCTGACATTCATGTGCTTGAGCAGGTTCAGGCAACTGTTCCGGACGGCCCGGAACAGGTAGCTTTTCGCGGAGGTGCCGAACACGATCCGCTCCCGGTTGATCCAGAGCTTGAACATCACCTCCTGGACGATCTCTTCCGAGGTATCCACGTCTTTGACAAAATGATTGGCATACGCGCAAAGCGTGCTGTAGTGCCCGCGGAACAGGAACTCAAAATCGGTTCTCGTCCGGATGCGGTCGATCGGTTCTGTTGCAGCAACCTGTTCCAATCCTTGTTGTGATGGTAAAGGGCAAATATAGAGAAATTATCCGGCGGCTTTTTTTTCTGATCCATACTAAAATGTTGTCATTATATGTTTTATTTGCAGAAGATCTTTACGCCCGGACTGCTGATGCGCCCATTGTTCAACTCTTTTCCCCGGATTCTGGTTTTCTTTTCAGGGATCCTGATCACGTTATCCTCTTTGCACGGGCAGAATCCCTATTATGCCGTCCGGGAGGGGCAGGAGCTCCTTCGTGACGGGAAGTTCGTCGAAGCCCTCGATATGATGAACCTCTCGATCATGAAGAATCCATCCGTTCCGGAACTATATTACCTCAGGGGGTTCGCCAAGTTCAGCCTGGACGACTACCTGGGAGCGGAGCAGGATTATTCGAGGGCGCTGGAGATCTCCCCGGCCATGACCGATGTACTGGTCAACCGTTCGAATGTCCGAAGCCTGCTGATGAATTTCAACGGGGCTTACGCCGATCTGACCAAGGCGCAGCAGATCGACAGCACCAATGTGGGGATATACATCAGCCTGGCGAAACTGAAGCTTTATCTGAAGAAATATTATGGATGCATCGGGGATTGCCGGACGGCGATCCGGCTCGGGTGCGAGGATGAAAGCCCCTGGCTCCTGAAAGGAACGGCCGAATGGAGCCTGGAACGGTTTGACGAAGCCGCTGCCGATTTCCGGAAAGCGATGCAGATCAACCCCCGGAACGCCTATCCCCTGATCCAGATGGGGTCGATGTTCCTGGAACGGGAACAGCCGGACTCGGCGATCGATTACCTTTCCCGGGCGATCGCCATGGATACCAACAACCTGTATGCGGTCTTCAACCGGTCGCTGGCCCGGATTAAAAACAAGGACCTGGACGGCGCACTCCAGGACCTCGATAAAGTGATCAGGCTCTCACCTTATAATTCCTATGCTTATTTTAACCGCGCCCTGGTGCTTTATGAGAAAGGCGACAAGAGCGGCGCCGTGAAGGACCTGGGTATTGTGATCAAGCTGAATCCACAGCATGTCACTTCGTATTTTTATCGCGGATCGATCCGTGCCGAGCTGAAAGATTACGCCGGTGCGCTGGAAGACCTAAACAAAGCGATTGCACTCTATGACGACAACGCCGATGCCTATATGGCCCGGTCGGAGGTCAAATCAAGATTGAAGGACCAGGCCGGTGCGATGAAGGATTATCAGAGAGCCATGGAGATCTCGGAAAAGGACCCGTTGCATCCTGAAAAAATTTCGGAGGAGAAAAAAAGCTACCTGGAAAGCATTGTCAGGATGACGGGAGATTTTGAGGAGATGAACACGGCGGGAAGCAAGTTTCAGAATCAGGTCATTGAGATCCAGCTTCGGGATATTTACTATTACTTTCCCGGCAAAGCCCCGTTCGAGTTGATCCGTCTTTACGACACATACGGAAAACTGCACTACCCGGGCAACATCATTGCCCTGGCGAACCAGCCCGGGATCTGGAAAGATTCGGCTTACCTGGCGGAGATCGACAGGGAGAGCGTGCGGATCGAAACCGGCCGCGACTTGCTGCCATCCATGATGAGGAGGGCGACCTCTTTTGCAATCCTCCAGAAATACAACCAGGCTTTTACCGATATCGATTCGATCCTGGCGACGGATTCCTCGTATGTGCTGGCCTGGTTTATGCGGGGCGTGGCACGCTACGGACTGATCCGGCTGATCCGTTCCCTGGAAGATTACGGCGACCAGATCACCATCGGCAGGAGCAATTCCGGGCTGAAGGACCAGGTCGTGACGGAAGACCCCGAACATACGTTCGCCAAGGTGGCCGGTGATCTCAGCCGGGCCATCACGCTGGACACCGGGTTTTATTTCGCTTATTATAACCGGGGCGTCGTATATTGTTCGATGGGCGAATACCGCAAGGCGGCCGATGATTTTACCACGGCGATCGGCATTCATTCCAACTTCCCCGAGGCCTATTACAACCGAGGACTGATCTACATCCTGTTGAACGAAACGATCCGGGGCTGCGAAGACCTCAGCCGGGCAGGCGAACTCGGGATCCCAGATGCCTACCGGGTCATCAAACGGTATTGTTATAAATAACCTTATTTTCGTTATTTTGCATCCGTAATCCGATCCCTATGAAACTTACAGAAGTTAAGGACATGGCAGGGCGCAAGGCGTTCCTGGATGTTCCCAGGATCCTGTATGCACAGGATGAAAACTGGGTGTGCCCACTCGATTCAGAAATCGAAGACATTTTTGATCCGGAGCAGAACAAGCTGTTCAGGGACGGGGATGCCATCCGCTGGGTACTGGAGGATGATCATGGAACACTGATCGGAAGGGTAGCCGCTTTTTATAACAAAGATAAGGCCGCAAAGCTCGAACAACCTACGGGAGGACTCGGGTTCTTTGAATGCATCAACGACCGGGCTGCGGCCTTCCTGCTGTTTGATGCCTGCAAAGAGTGGCTGAAGGGGAAAGGCATGGAGGCGATGGACGGGCCCATTACCTTCGGCGAGAATTTGGTCAACTGGGGCCTGCTGATCGAAGGCTTCACCATGCCCACCTACGGGATGCCGTATAACTTCCCGTATTACCGCGATCTTTTCGAAGCATATGGTTTCAGGACCTATTTCGAGCAGTTTTCCTATGAGAAAGACCTGTCCAAACCCTTTCCCGAGCGGCAGGTCAAATTCTCCATGCATCTGAAGGACAAATACCAGGTTGAACATTTCTCGTTTAAACACAAGGAAAAATACCTGAACGACATCTGCACGATCTATAACAAGGTGTGGGCCGATTTTCACGAGGACTACACGCCGATGGAGTACCGCGACATCGAGCAGATCATGAAGAAGGCGAAAGCCATCATCAACGAGGAGTTCATCTGGTTCGTGTACGACAACGGGATCCCTGCCGCCCTGGTGGTGGTCTTCCCCGATGTCAACCAGATCCTGAAGAAACTGGGCAACGGCAAGCTGAACTTCATCAATATCCTGAAATTCCTCTGGCACAAGCATACCGGCACCATTACGCGGGCCCGGCAGCTGCTCACGGCGGTGACTCCCGAATATCAGCGGTCAGGCGTTACCGGGCTGCTGTTCCTCACGATGGTGGATGCCCTGATCAAAAACAAGATCAAGATCCTCGACATGTCGTGGGTTGGCGATTACAACATCACCGTGAACAAGATCTACCGGCTGCTTGACCTCCCGGTTGTGAGAAAACACGTCACGTTGCGCTACATGTTCGATCCCTCGAAAGAAGTGGTGCGGTTTACGAATGTACACACGGAGAAGTACAAGAGGGTGATCGGGGAGGAGGAAAAGCCAATTAATAATTAATGATCAATAAGGAAGAATTTAACTTCATTCCTCAATCTTCTTTGCGCGTAGCGCACCTTGTGGAGTATAGGGGAGTCGAACCCCTGACCTCTGCATTGCGAACGCAGCGCTCTGGCCAACTGAGCTAATACCCCGAGGGGCAAAGGTATAAAACAATGAGCAATGAGCAATGAGCATTTTTTGCTTATAGGCATGCATTTGTCCATACATCTGTCGCTTTTACCGATTTATTTTCCATATCTTTATGGTTCAAAGTAAATTGAGCCCTAAAATCCAATGCCATGAAAAAGATCTTACTCCTGTTATGCATGCTGATTCCCGCGATGGCGGGAATGACGCAGGTTGCTCCGAAGTACCTGTTCCGCCCCGGCGACAAACCGGTTTTACATCCACAGAGGGGTATCAGCGATATTACACCCGGGCAGCAGTTACCCAATGGGACGGTCAACACGCGGTCGGTCATGGAAGATCCCGTACTGGGAATGACTTTGTATGACCTTCAGACCAACGCATCCACCCAAAACCGGATATATCTATTTCCCGACGGTACGATCGGCGCCACGTTCATCATGGCCCATACTGCCGATTATGCCGACCGGGGAACCGGGTATAACTATTTTGACGGGACCGCATGGGATCCGCAGCCGGTTACCCGGATCGAGGCCGTCAAGACCGGCTGGCCTTCGTATGCTCGCTACGGTACCGACGGTGAGATCGTTGCCAGCCACCGGTTCGCCACATTCCCCATGCGAATCCTGACCCGGGCCACCAAAGGCACAGGCGCCTGGACCGAAACCACGCTCGACATGCCCGCGGGGGCCGCCGGGATCGACTGGCCACGGATGGTAACCAACGGCCCGGACCATATGAACATTCACATCATTGCGCTCACCCCGCCGACAGCAAGCGGAGGTAATGTGTACCAGGGACTCGACGGGGCTATTGTATACAACCGGTCGCTCGACGGCGGGATTACCTGGGACGGCTGGCAGATCCTCGACGGGATGACTTCGACCGACTACCTGGGTTTTTCAGCCGACTCTTACGCCTGGGCGGATCCCAGGGGTGATACGCTCTGCTTCGTGGTCGGGAACAACTGGTATGACCAGTTCATCATGAAATCGACAGATAACGGCTCGACATGGACAAAAACAATCATCTGGCCCTCCCCGTTCAACTTCTGGGCCGGGGGAGATACCACCGGGACATTTAACTGTCCGGACGGTTCCAGTGCCGTTGCCCTGGATAAAAACGGCAAAGCTCATGTGTTATTCGGTTTTATGCGAGCCAACGGTGATGAAGGAGGGAATAAGTACTGGTACCCGTGGACCGACGGACTGATCTACTGGAACGAAGACAAACCCGAACTGCCGCAGGAACTGGATCCGGTTTGGCTTGAAGAGAACGGATACATTGTAGGATGGGTCCAGGATACGAATGTGTGGTATGCCCAATCCACCCAGCTGGCTTATTATTATATGTCGATGAGCAGTATGCCCCAGATCGCGACCGACCAGGAAGGTAACGTGCTTGCCTTGTGGACGGGAGTTACGATGCTGACCGATCCCGACAGTTACCTGCTCAGGCATATTTTCACCCGGACATCTTACGACGGCGGGGATACCTGGGCGGAAGAGATCCCGGATATCACGGGTGATTTCCTCTATACCTGGACCGAATGTGCGTTCCCGTCCCTGTCGCCGACCAGCGATGCATTCTGGCATCTCGAATTCCAGGGGGATGACTATGCCGGAGCGTTTGTTCAGACACCCACACAGGGACAAGGATCCACTACAGACAATTCGATCATCTACCTGAAAAGCTACAAATACCCGATCGGCATGGAAGAGAAAGGCGACCGGAACAGGAACATGGTCGTCCTGAATGGAAACTACCCGAATCCTGCAGCCGACCGTACAACCATCAACCTGACTCTGACAAGGACTGCAACCCTGAGGATCGAGATCCTTTCCCTGCTCGGGCAACCGGTCAGGACGATCGATCTCGGGAATCTGAGTGCGGGATCGCATCCGGTTGTAGTTGATCTTTCCGGGCTAAGCCGGGGAATATACCAATACAGTATCGTTGCCGGGGATGACCGGGCGACGGGGAAACTGATCAAGGAATAGGGAGCCCTAATCCTTGGGCTTGATCACCGGGCTTTCGTTATCACATACATCCGGGCATGGGCCAACACCTGTGCCCGGTGTTGTGTAAATGGTTGATGTGTTGTCATCCCCCGAGCCATCGACGCCAACCACGATTCCGACATCGGTAGGATCGCCAAAAACACCCATATAGACCCTGAATCCTTTGATATTAGTATCGGCCGCTGCGATCAGGTTCATCGCGTTGAGCGCTTCCAGGTTCAGGTTGAATCCTTTGAACACGCCGACCGTATCGGGATGTTCCATATAACAGTTGAAATAAGCCCTTGCTGTATCAGCAGAGATCTTTTTGACTGCATCCATTTGCTTAAGACAAATGACCGCGCATTTTTCTTTGCAGGAGGTTTTGCATGAACTTCCGCAGCAGCACCAGATCCAGCAGGCTGCAATGCTAATCAGGATACCGATCACAATACCCAAAACCAACCAGGCGATTTTGTTTTTCATGGGTTTTGATGTTAGGGTTTTAAAATGAAATGACGGGGTATATATGGTAACAGGGTGACAGGGTAACAGGGTGACAGGGTAACAGGGTGACAGGGTAACAGGGTGACAAGGTAACAGGGTGACAGGGTTAAGTAATGAATAGACTTTTTGAAGAAAAATCGGGGTCGGTGGTGAGGTTTACGCCCAGTTTCCGGAACCCTGCTTCATCGCCCGGGGTCGGAATGTGCGTCATGTGAACTTCGCAACCGCGGAGCTTTTTCAGGCAGGTTACGGCCTTTTGGGCCGCTGGATTCAGGTTGGCGCTGATACTCAATGCGATCAGGGTTTCGTCCACATCGAGGCTGATCATCTTTCGATTCAGGATATCCTGTTTGAGGTAGGTCAGCGAGGCGATCACGTTTTCGGGGATCAGGTGCTGATGGTCGGGAATGCCTGACAGGTGCTTGGCCGCGTTCAGGACCAGGCTGGACCCGGCATGGACGAGCGGAGAATTTTTCCCGGTGATGATCGTACCGTCCTCAAGGAGCACGGACGCACCGCAGAAGATCCCTTCGTTTCCCTTCCCTTTTTCCCTGGCTTCCAATGCAGCCTGCCTGGCCGGCCGAACGACAGGACGGTCCTCAACCCGGGCATCGATCCGTTTCATGATCATTTCTGCCCGCTCCAGGGTCTCCTTCTCCGCGACACCCATAGCATACTCGGCGGCGCACCGGAAATAACGCCGTATGATCTCCTGGTGGGCCGCTTCCTGGACTACCGAATCATCGGTAATGCCGAACCCGGCCCGGTTGACACCCATGTCGGTCGGGGACTTATAAAAGGATTCTTCCCCGGTGATCTTTTCGATGATTTTTTTAAGAAGAGGGAACGCCTCTACGTCACGGTTGTAGTTGACAGAGGTTTTCCCGTATGCCTCCAAGTGGTGCGGATCGATCATGTTATAATCTTTCAGATCGACGGTAGCCGCTTCGTATGCTACATTCACCTTATGGCTGAGCGGCAGGTTCCAGATGGGGAAGGTCTCGAACTTGGCATACCCGGCCTTCACACCTCGTTTGTATTCGTGGTAAAGCTGCCCGAGGCAAGTAGCCAGTTTGCCGCTTCCGGGTCCGGGGCCGGTCACGATGACGATTGGTTTCGTGGTCACGATGTATTCATTCGCGCCGTAACCCTCATCACTGACGATCAGGTCAATATCGGTTGGATATCCGCGTGTGAAATTGTGGGTATGGACTCTGACGCCCCTGCGCTCAAGCTTGTTTTTAAAGGCCCTGGCTGAAGGTTGTGCCATATAACGGGTTATAACAACCGCAGAGATCTCGATGCCCCATTCGCGGAAATCATCAATCGTCTTCATGGAATCGGCATCGTATGTGATCCCGAAATCGGCCCGGATTTTTTTGCGCTCGATATCCCCTGCATGAATGCAAAGGATGACATCAATCTTGTCCTTCAGCTTCTGCAGCAGCCGCATCTTCACATTGGGATCGAACCCGGGCAGCACGCGGGCGGCATGAAAGTCAAACAGGATCTTGCCTCCGAACTCAAGGTACAGCTTGTCGTTAAAGCGATGGACCCGGTCAAGGATCTCTTTGGATTGTTCTTCGAGGTATTTCTCGTTGTTGAAGCCTGTTTTATCCGGCATATGGGTCTTTTCTTTCTTGGACGAGTATGGTCAGGGAATGCGATGACACGGACAGATATCTTAGGAGCGCATAAATGAAGATCGAGATCCCGGTCATCTCCAGGAATTCCTCCACCGCCACGTACAGGTCGTACATGAGATTTGACGTTCCGTGCGTCGCTTCATAACGGCCCTCGAACATCTCAATAACGACGGCCCCGGAAATGAAGATGATGCCTCCAATTACGAAGAACGTCACGACAGATCCCGGGAGCCTCCGCAGGAACGGAAGATAAAGAACCGCTCCTGCAATCGCGGCGAGGCCATATGGGATCACCCAGGCATTATAAAAAATACCTGACAGGTTGAACACCCGTTTGATGGTGTTGATCAACATCTCATGGATCATGGCTGCTTCATCCACGGACAGAAACAGGAAAACGGCCGAAAGGATACTCCAGGCCAGGAAATCACGCGGAGAGTTCCTTTGTGATATCGCGATCACGAAGAGCAAGAGGGAAGATAACAACAGGATCAGCGAGGAAAACCAGGAAGGAATATTCGCTTCCCCATCCAGATCGAATAACCGGACCACATTGTTGATCTGCCTGCTGTCGAATGTATATTTCAGGTAACTGCCCGTAATCCCCGCAATCACCAGCAGGACAGTTCCCGCAAGCAGAATGGTCAGGACCCATTTAGGGGAAACGGTTAGTTTCATGCAGGGAGGGCTATGTTTATTTCATTCGTTGTAAAAATAATACAATTTTATTTTTTACCCAGGTCCCGGAGAACTTTTGCAGCGTTATCATTGGCCGGGTTCAATTGCAGGGACTTTTTGTAATTCTCAGCCGCCTGTTTCTTATCCCCCTGTTTCAGGTACGCCTCACCAAGGCTGTCATAGGCATTGGCGGATCCGGGGTAGGTTTTCACATTGTACCTGAATACCGCAATGGCCATGTTCAACCTATCCTGATTCAGGTACTGATAGCCCAGGTCATTGATGAAGTCCTCCCCGACGATCCCGTTCCTGACTCCGTTATCAAGTGCTTCACTGATGGATGCTTCCGCCTCTGACTTCTTCCCCTGGTCCATCAATTGTCCGGCCTGGTCAAGTGTTGCCCTGGACTCTTTGTATGCACCTATCATTGCGTCCAGTGTTCTTTCGCGGTATTGTTTCGCATCCACAAGCGCTTTTTCAAGAGCTGTTTCCAGCGCTTGGTCAGCCGGCACTTCAATATCGGGCCGGACTCCCGTACCTTCCCAGTTGGTACCGGTGACCGGATTGATCGCCCGCCCGGTGGGAATGAACATCACGAGGTCCTTGCAGACCGGGAACATTCCCCCCGGGTTGGCTCCGCCGCCCGTGACTTCGCCCACGAGCGTGGCCCGCTTCCGCGTCTGCATGTTGTAACAGAATTCCTCTCCGCCCGAGAAGGTGCGATTGCTGGTAAGGATATACAGCGGAATATCAACCATTTTCTTCCCCTCAATCTGGTCGTAAGTCCAGAATTCCTGGGTTCGGTCGCCCTTTCTCCAGTACAGGCTGTTCAGGTGCGTGGGCTGATCAAAGAAATAACTGCATATATACTGGATCAGGTCAGGATTTCCACCCCCGTTCTTTCTCAGGTCAAAAATGATCACATAGGCATTGGAAAGGAACTTCATGGCTGCCGTGGCGGTTTCCTTACCGGCTGCAAGCGGGACGAAGCCCCGAAGGTCGATATAGCCGATATTTCCTTCCAATATCTCAGTTTTGATAAAGGCGTTGTTCCACTCCTTCATCTCTTGTTGCTGAAGGATCGCATCCAGGACCGGATCATCCTGGTCAGCGCCAGCCATCGAAGGTGGGGCCAGCCTGACCCTCATGTGCCTGTCGTGGCTGACCGACTGCATGTCCGTGGTCATCACTTTCGTAAACACCTTCGGATCATCAATGGTATCATAAGCCCCGTCATTTAGTTTCTCTGAAAGATAGCTCCCGATTTTCACGGCAATATCCGGAAATACATAGTTGTCATTCAACAGGACTGTCGCATTTTTAATGAAGAGGGTTTTATCTTCCTTCGTCAGCAACTGACTTGTGCTGTCGCCGGTTTTCGCATCCGGATGCCGTGCAAAACATGCACTTATGGCAAAGAACAGGAATATCAGACCTGTTCCGGTGATCATCATGGTTTTCATGGCGGTAAGGATTAATGATCCTAAAATAAAGCACTATTGTACACAAAATCAAAGAGAATCTGTGAACCGGGCGATGTTCTCGATCATTGGCAGGATCAGGGGAACGATCAATCCCCCGTATACAGCTTTCTTCCCCGGGTTTCGGGGAATGTCCAGATCCATGCCCCGGTCAGCAGAGCGAACAGGGCGGCCAGTGAAATGCCCCCTCCCAGCCCGAACCTGACGGCGATAACCGTGATCATGACCGGTGTGAGGAACTGGATGCCCCGCGCCAGGTTGAACGCCGAGCCCATGGCTGTACTGCGGATGGATGTAGGAAAGATTTCAGAGAACAGTGAACCGAATCCACCGAACATCCCGGTACCAAACCCTACCATGAACATAAATCCGAGGATGACCGGGGGCATGTACGCGATGGTATCCCAAAAGATGGTCACCATGACCAGTCCAAGGGCCATGATTACCGAATAGATGCTATAGGCAGGCCGTCTTCCCAGCCGGTCAGCCACAAATCCGAACAACAGGTATCCCAGGAAACCGCCAGTTTGTGTCACTAATATCCAAAACGCCGATTTAGTCAGTGTAAAATGTCGTTCTGTATGCAAGTAACCGGGCATCCAGGAGTAGGTGAGCCAGTAAGCCGACATGTCGAAGATTGCCAGCACGAGCCCAAGCAGGAAATATTTCCTGTTTTGATCCGAAAACAGTTCCAGGACAAGATTCAGGCTTCGTGAGCCCCGCTTCAGGAGTGATGAGGCTCCCTGCACATGCATGTTCTTACGCTGCAGCCAGAGATCTGATTCAGGCAGCCTTTTCCTGATGTACAACACCATGAGTGCCGGCAGGAGGGAAACATAGAAACAAGCGCGCCACCCGATCGTGGGCATGAGCAACCCACCGATGATTGAAGCAAGGGCAATCCCCAGCGGAGCACCGGTCTGCATCAAGGCGCAATAGCGGCCACGCACTTGGGCAGGGAATGTCTCCCCGATATAAGTTTGCCCGGTTCCCCATTCGCCACCGACACCCAGGCCGGTCATGATCCGGAAGACCATCAGGAGCCAGAAGCTTCCTGCTAATCCCGACAGGGCGGTACCCACTGAATAGGTCAGGATGGTCCACTGCAAGGTGATTTTCCTGCCGAACCGGTCCGAAAGAATCCCGAAAATCAACCCTCCAATGGCAGTCGCCGCAAGAGAAGCCCCAAGGATGTAAGACATCTGCAGGTTGGTGAAGTGATACTCGGCGGCTATCGGAATCATCAGAAAGGTGAACAGGATCAGGTCATAGAAATCAAAGACCCATCCTGCCCACGACATGACCAGGATCCGTCGGTGAACCGGCGTGATATGGGTCGCTTCATTCAATAATGGCAACGCAGGAGATTTTATATTCCCGGTATTCGGTTCATCCATAAGGCCGGGGTCAGGGTTGTTCGATATCACATTGGATCCCCATTTTCTGACAGACCAGGATTATCGCCTGCACGGCGTGGTCAGTGGCTTTTTTCGGCTGATCTTCAGCATGCGGAGCGGCCACAGTGATCTGCGTAAGCCCATTATTCAACGAATCCACTTTCATGGATATGGTCGTCATGCCGTTACTGTATTCCACGAACCGGGTATCGGGTTCCCTCTTAAGGATTTTGATCTCCTTGCCGGAACTCAGTGTATCGATCACGGCCTGGTACACTTTGTATGTCCTGGCATCAAGAATTACTGTAGCCACGTCGGTCTGGCTGGTATGCATTCCCCGGATCTTACGGGCCAGGGTTACCCATTGTGCCTGTCCGGGCAAAGTAAACGCAACCATCATACAGGTCACAAATCCGGCAAGCAGGAATTTAGTTGTTTTCATTGCAGGGGTTTATGTTCACAGAATTCGTCAATTAATCCAATGGCTTGTTCGCTTCCCAGCCGCGCTGCTTCCTGCCAGTCAGTGCAGGCACGTGCCGTATCGTTCATCATCAGATGGACAAGTCCCCGGTTGAGGTACGCCTGGGGATAGTTCCCGTTGATCCTGAGACAGCTGTCGAAATCCTGCATGGCAGCAGAATAGTCTTTCATCTGGTATTTCAGGACACCTCGTTCACTGTAACCCTGGTAATAATCCGGGGAGATCCTCAACGCAACATCCCACTCCCCGATCGCCTCCTGCTTCTGGCCCAGCATCGCCTTGATCACGGCCAGGTTCTTACGGGCAATAAAGAGATCCGGATCAAGCCTGGCCGCTGCATCCAGGTCAGCCAGGGCCCCTGTGGTGTCCCCGAGCGCCTGTCTGCAGATTCCACGGTTCACGAGCGCTTTCGGGTAATTGGGGCGGATGGACAGCGCCTGGTCAAAATCCTTCATCGCCCTGGAATAGTCCTTGTCATACAGAGCGGTTATCTCTCCCCGGTTGAACAGGGCAACTGCAGATCCAGGGTTCGTTTCGACTGCCCGATCGTAAAATGTTCCCGGATTCGCATAGTTCGATGCATAGACCCGGGCATAAATTCCATATCCAATGCATACCAGGAGGATGACAACTGCCAGTGATGACTGTTTTCGGGTTTCGGTCCATCTCAGGACAATAAAATACACAACGATCATGATCCCGATCATCGGGAGGTAGGACCGGTGCTCGAGATAATCATAGGCGTCATTACCCATGGGGTGACTGTACATCATCCCCGGAATTAGGAACAGAAGGAACCAGCCAGCGCCGAACCAGATCCATTTCATGGAACCCGGTCCGTATCTTACCACCAGGAAAACCAGCACACCAATGAGAAACAGCCCGGACAGCGTATGGAACCACCCGAACGCCGGCATGGGAGAAAGGCCGAACGGCAGGAAGAATTTGGAGATGAACTCGGGGATCGTGCGGAGATTGTTCAGCAATGGCAATACGCCGAAAACAGCCGATGGAACGGCAATATCGACCACCCGGCTGCGCAGGAACAGGTAACTCCCGATAATCAGCATATAGCATACAAGAGGAAGAACCAGGCCGTGTATAGAGACTTTCCGTTCCCCGGCAGGTAATAAAAACCATATACCCAGGAACACAGCCGGGAACAGCAGGGCGGTTTCCTTCGAAAATACAGCCAGCAGAAAAGCGGCCAGGTGGATAACCAGGAACAGGATGTTCCGGTCCCGGATATAGTTTATCAGACACACCACCGAAAGCATGCCGAACAAGGCGATCAATAGGTCTCCGCGGCTGGGAGCCCATGGAATGGCCTGCACGAACAGCGGACTTGCGGCAAAAAATAACGTGACCAGGAGGGCGGTTTTCCTGTCATTTCCGATCTGCACCAGGAACCGGAAGACCAGCATGGAGGTCAGGGCATGGATCAGCATGTTGGTGAGGTAATACCCCCATGCGGCAGTCCCGCTCAGGTGTGCATCGATCATGAACGAAACATTCTGAAGAGGCCTGTAAAAGATGCAGTTTTTAGAGGAAAAGAACGCATCCCTGAAGAATACATTCCCGAGGTTGCCAAAATCCGAAAGTAGTTTCTTATTGACCAGGATGATGTCCGGTTCATCGAGCTTGCCCAGGTAAAAAGTCAGGGTCTGCCCGTAAACCAGGAAGACCGAAACGGGGATGATGAGATAGATCCAGGGAGCTGAAGTTACAGAGTCCCAAAACGTGTTCTGAACAGGATGACGTTTGGCTTTAGCGGGTTTCTTTTGCTGCATTCGTATGCTATCTTGTATCTTCCGGCGACTTCACAAGCCTGATGGGTTGACCCTGTCCTGGGCCGCTCGTGAACGAAACGGTGAGCAAATATACACCCGGTTTGAGTGATTCCGTATTCAGAAAAAATTCTTCCCCCGGTGCTCTGCCCCGGAATACTATCCTTCCCGAAAGATCGAGAAGAGTGATCACTACCCGGCCCCATTGATCCGAATGAAGGTACACCCGGATGCGGTCATGAAACGGATTGGGAGTCGCCCATGTTTCTTTCATCCCAGCAGGGTTGTCGAGTCCTGCAGGACCTGAATCGATGACACGGTAAATCGTTCCTGACGAATGACCGGCCAGGAACAATTCCCCCTGGGCGTTTTCGCCGAACGCGCTGAAATTGTTGCCCGGGAAACAGGCGCTGAGCGTTACCTGCCAGATCCCGTTCACATAAGACAACCCCCAGATGCTGTCCTTGCAATAATCGGCAAATAAATACCTGCCCTGTAATCCCGGGAAGTTCGTCCCTCGGTAAACATAACCCCCGGTGACCGACCAGCAAGGTGATGCATCATGGGCGTAAACGTGGATGGGGAAAACAAGATCCCCGGCAGGGGGACAACCGGTCGTATCATAAGGTACAAATCCTTCATAGCATCTCCAGCCGTAATTTTCTCCTCCCGGGGAACCGGCATCCTGCAGGTTGATCTCTTCGTATGTGCCCTGACCAACATCGGCAATCCAGAGATCGCCGGTTTCCCGGTCGAAGCTGAACCTCCACGGATTGCGCAAACCGTAAGCCCAGATCTCTTCCCTGGCCGGAGGTTGCAGGACAAACGGATTATCCGGTGGGACTGAATAAGGGGTTCCGTTGTTTACGTCGATCCTCAACATTTTGCCCAGCAACTGGGACAGATCCTGGGCCCGGTTCCCCGGATCCCCTGCCGATCCCCCGTCCCCTAAGCCGATGTAAAGGTACCCGTCAGGCCCAAACGCCAGATCTCCCCCGTTATGGTTCAGGTAAGGCTGGTAAATCGTCAGCAGTCTGAACTCGCTTGAAGGGATGGCACTGTCCGGGTCGGTCTCACTTACCGTAAAACGGGAAATACGGGTGCTGTCCCCCGCGCCTGTATAATTCACATAGAAATATGGTGTTTCCGGATAATCAGGATGGAATGCTATTCCCAGAAATCCTTGTTCGGTGCCGGTCCGTATGACTCGTTCATGGATATCGAGAAATGGCCTGGACCGCATGGTTCCGACCGAATCCAGGATAACGATGTACCCGTCCTGCTCCGCGACAAACAGCCTGCTGTCGCCTGCACTTTTAATATCCACAGGGTCTGTAAGTCCTGTTGTAAATGAGCTGAGCCCGAGTTGAGACTGGGGATGCACAGATATCCACATCAGAGTGACAAATCCCAGGAGGACCGGCTTTATCCATTTGTTTATCTGGTAAATCGTTTTCATCAGGACAGGTTGAAAAATTTTCAGGTTCTGAGTAAAAAAGTCAAAATTAATTTTTATTTAGACCATTTCCAATATATCTTTGTAAAAATTCATTTCGAATACACAATGATCGTTTCACCTAAACACTCGATACAATGAAACCACACGACAGTTTCTGGCTCTCTTCCAAGGAGGCGGTGGATCGCATCCGGAGGGAAGGGATCGACATGGTCAAGCTATCCACTTACGGTAACCTGACCTTTGAAGTTTACAAACCCAACGGGAGCGACCGGCAGCAGCCTCATGAGAAGGATGAGATCTATATGGTGATCTCGGGCAAGGGTATCCTGAACTGCAATAACAAGCGCACCAATTGCACCCAGGGTGATATTTTATTCGTTCCTGCCGGGCTGCCGCATTATTTTGAGAATTTTTCGACCGATTTCTGCACGTGGGCGATATTTTCAGCACCGGCCCCTGTTGAGGAGCTGATCACGTAGGTAAATGATGATGTGAGATCAACATGAGAACAGAATCGCTGATGACTGAATCATCAAATGGCACCAGACGATCTTTTTTAAAACATCTCCTGATCGCAGGGGCCATAACCGGGGTTGCAGGCCTGGATTTTTTAGCATCCTGTGCCGTGGATGAGGAAGCAGAGGTCACGCCGGCTGAGGACCTGATGCGTGAACATGGCGTGCTCAACCGGATCCTGCTGGTCTATGATCATTGCAAGGCCTTGCTTTCGGCCGGTCAGCCGTTTGACCGGTTAGTTCTCAGCGATTCCGCGACGATTATCCGGTCCTTTATTGAGGACTATCACGAAAAACTGGAGGAGGATTACCTGTTCCCCAGGTTTGAAGAAGCGAACCGCCTGACCGCATTGGTCAAGGTCCTGCGGAACCAGCACAAGGTGGGCAGAGTCATCACGGAACGGCTTCTGGATGAAGCAAGGAAGGGCTACGGGACAGATCAGGGATCAAACGCACGTCTTGCCGCCCTTCTTGATTCTTTCGTCACGATGTACAGGCCCCATGAGGCGAGAGAGGATACCGTCCTGTTCCCGGAACTTGCCAGGATCCTTTCGAGGCACGAATATTATGCCTTGGGTGAGGATTTCGAAAAAAGGGAGCATGCACTTTTCGGGACGGAAGGGTTTGAGGGAATTGTGGTTCAAGTGGCCGCTATTGAAGACCGGCTCGGGATCGGCAACCTGGCGGATTTCACGCCCAGGATTTAACCGGTGAACCGCCTGACCGGAAGAAAGTAAACGTCAACAAACAAGACTAACAACGATCATGATCCGTAAATATAGTAATGTTTTCATGCTGCTCCTCATCACCTGGAGTTGTGCGATGAAGGATCCGGAGCAGCCATTGATCCCACTATATGATAACCTGTCGAAATATCACCGGGAGATCACGACGAAGTCGAAGGAGGCCCAGCGCTATTTCGACCAGGGGCTGACCCTTTACTACGGGTTTAACCATGAGGCTGCCATCCTGTCGTTCCGGCAAGCCATTGCGCTCGATTCCAATTGCGCCATGGCCTGGTGGGGACAAGCGATCTCAGCCGGGCCGAACATCAACAACCCGACCATGGACAGCGCGGCCAAAGCAGCTGCATGGGAAACGATACTCCAGGCCCAAAGGCACATGGCAGAGGCTTCCCCGCTTGAGCAAAGACTGATACAGGCCCTGGCCAGACGTTATACGTGGCCGGCACCCGAAGATCGCAAGCCGCTGGATTCGGCTTACGCCGCGGCGATGCGGGCCGTTTACCGCACTTACCCGGAGGATCCGGACGTGGGAACACTCTTTGCCGATGCATTGCTGAACCTTCGGCCATGGGACTACTGGAAACCTGACGGCACACCGCAACCGGGAACTAATGAACTCGTTTCGGTCCTTGAACATGTTCGTTCCATTCAACCGGACCACCCCGGAGCCTGTCACTTCTATATTCACACGATGGAGGCCTCTTCAACTCCCGAAAAGGCATTACCAGCGGCCGATCTGCTCCGGAACCGGGTACCCGGGGCGGGGCACCTTGTTCATATGCCCTCCCATATCGATATCCGATTGGGACATTACAAAGATGCAATTCTCGCCAACCAAAAAGCCATCCTTGCCGACAGCGTCTGGGTAAAAAGCGGCGGTTTCTATACGATCTACCGCGCGCACAATTACCATTTCCTGGCCTATGCAGCCATGTTTGCCGGGCAAAAGGAGACCGCCATCCAGGCGGCCAATTCGATGATCGACCAGATCCCCGGGGAACTGGTCAGCATGCTGCCCGATTTTCTGGACGGCTTTATGGCTATTCCGGTGCATGTCATGGTCCGTTTCGGCATGTGGGATGAGATCCTCGCGCTGCCTGAGCCACCCGAAGTGGAAGCCCTGACCAGGGCCTTCAGGCATTACGGACGGGTGGTATCCTATTCCGCAATGGGCCGGATCAAAGAAGCATCCGAAGAATACGACCGGCTGCTCAGGGCGTACGATCAGGTCCCGGATTCAAGGCTTATGGGAAACAACCCGGGAAAAACTGTCCTTCGGATCGGGCTCCATATGGCCGATGGCGAACTGGAGTACCGGAAAGGGAATTACAACAAGGCATTCGCCCTTCTGCGAATGGCTGTCCAGGAGGATGATTCATTGCGTTACGACGAGCCCTGGGGATGGATGATGCCTGTGCGTCATTCGTTGGGAGCCTTGCTGGTTGAACAGGGCAGATATACTGAGGCGGAACAGGTATATAAGCGGGACCTTGAGATCCACCCGGGCAATGGTTGGTCGCTGAAAGGGCTGGCCACCTGCTACCACCATACAGGACGGCATGCCGAGGCGATGAAGACCGAGGAGCTGTTCAACAAAGCCTGGAGCGGTTCGGACATCGCCTTGCGCACTTCCTGTTTCTGCAGCAAGGGCGAAGCCATGTGAACCCCGGAGTCCTATTGGTTAATGAATCTGGGGTTGATGAGGTTTTCAACCGAATAGATCTCGTCCCATTTCTCCTTTGTGATGAGTTTCCGTTCCTCCACCACAATGTCGCGGATGCTTTTCCCTGTTTGCAGGGCTTCTTTGGCAATGCTGGCTGAAACCTCGTATCCCAGGATGGGATTGAGCTGGGTCACGATGCCGATGCTGTTCATAACCAGATCCCTGGCATGTCCTGCATTGGCGGTGATCCCGTCCACGCATTTCTCCCTTAGCATGATACAGGCCTTGGCGAGGAACAGCAGGGATGTGAAGAGGCTGAATCCGATCACCGGCTCCATCACGTTCAGTTGGAGTTGGCCGGCCTCTGCTGCGAGGGATACGGTCAGGTCGGCGCCGATCACGTAGAAACAGGTTTGGTTCATGGCTTCCGGGATGACCGGATTTACTTTCCCCGGCATAATGGATGAACCGGGTTGCATCGGAGGCAGGTTGATCTCGTTAAGTCCGCAGCGCGGGCCGGAACTGAGCAGGCGGAGGTCGTTGCAGATCTTGCTCAGCTTGACCGCACACCGCTTGAGGGTTCCGCTAAGTTGTACAAACGCACCCGTGTCGCAGGTCGCTTCCACCAGGTCAGCGGCCAGCGTCACCGGGATTCCGCTGATCTGTTTCAGGTACTCCGTGCACTTTTCCGCGTACCTTTCGGGGGCGTTCACCCCGGTTCCGATCGCCGTGGCGCCCATGTTGGTCTCGCTGATCAGGCAGCGGGCCTCTTTAACCTGCGCCAGGTCATCGCCGATGGTTGTAGCAAAAGCATGAAACTCACGGCCGAGTGTCATGGGCACCGCATCCTGCAACTGCGTCCGTCCCATTTTGATCAGGTCTTTGAATTCATCACCTTTCCTGGCGAACGACCTTTGTAACTGCTCCATGGATTCCACCAGGTCGCCGATGGACATGTAGAGGGCAAGCCGCAGTGCGGTCGGGTAGGCATCGTTGGTCGACTGGCTGCAATTGACGTGATTGTTGGGATGCAGGTGCTCATATTCGCCTTTTCGATGCCCCATCTGTTCCAGGCCGATATTGGCAATGACCTCATTGGCGTTCATGTTGCACGAAGTTCCGGCTCCGCCCTGGATCAGGTCGGTCACGAACTGGTCGTTGAATTCGCCGGCGATCAGCCGGTCGGCTGCATAGCAGATGGCGTCGGTCTTTTCGCGGTCCAATACGCCGCAGTCGAAGTTGGCCAACGCGGCCGCCTTCTTCACGTAGCCGAATGCCTTGATCAGCCTCGGCGCCCGGGAAGCCGGGAGGCCGGTGATATCGAAATTCTCTTTTGCACGCAGGGTCTGGATGCCGTAGTAGACATCGTCAGGGATCTCACGTTCACCAAGGAAATCATGCTCTGTTCTGAACTTGTTTGCCATTGTACAACCTCCTATTGATAAACAAATGTAACCATTAACCGTCATGAAAGATCCTCGAAAAAATTTTTCAATTTTTCTTTTATTTAGTCTGTTTCTATATTATATTTGTAATTTAACTTAAACACGAACGGATATGAACTTCAATAAAATCATCATAAGCGCTGCAGCCGGGATGGCTGCAGGTGCACTGCTGGGGGTGCTCTTCGCCCCGGCCAAGGGATCGGATACCCGGAAAAAGATCGCTAAAACCAGTAAAGACCTGTCGGACTCGGTCGCGGAGAAGTACCATGATATTCGTGATACGATCGCAGGGCCGTTCAGGCATGCGAAGAGCAAAGTTTCCGGAAATGCAAACCCGGAATCCGCGAGGGCGGAAGCCGCGTAGGGGGCAAATGGTCAACTGGTAAAATGGTAAAATCGTGAAATAGTTTACCGCTTACCATTTTACCTGTTCACCATTTTACGATTTTGCCATTTGATTCGGTGCTTTGTATCTTTCTTTCAATTATTTGCTTCCGATCGAGAGTCCGCCAATATCCATGTCATCCATATTGGCTCCTGCAAGGATAATCAATCCGATAAACACCACTCCTACCGTACATAATACGATGATCTTTGCGTTCTTTTTCATTTTCCAATGATAGATATGGACGTTAAGGATTGAGTCCAAAGGAATATTAACGTCGGAATTCAGTTTAGTCACTTCCAACAAGAGGTTTGTCTTTACATGACATGCTTCCGCCGGATGATATTTATGCTTCAGATCCCTGAAGTTAGTATTCATCGTATCGGAGACCAGGTAAGGTTGAAAAACACTATCCAGGTTTGCAAGCTGACCCTTAAGGGTGTCTTTTTTAAATTCGGGGGATTTAAGATGATATGCGGCGTTTTTGCCATAAATGATCATGTAATAATCAGTACCAATATATGACTTAATGACCGACGGGGTCGCTGAATAAATGTAATGTTTATAAGTACAACCGGTCAGAGGAACATACAATACGAGGAGGGCAAGGAATATTACGGATAATCTCCCGGTCCAGATTTCGAGTTTACTATTCACTCCATTGCGTTAACTATCAAAGATATGACAATAATTATCTATTGTCAAGACCAATCAAAACCAAGTCAAATGGTTAGCTGGTAAAATCGTAAAATCGTGAAATAGTTCACCAGCTCACCATTTTACGATTTAACCATTTGGATCACTTCCCAAGTCGGTCTTTCATTTTCTTTTTGATCGACGAAAAGATCCGAACGAGTTCATCGGATTCAGATCTAACCCTCGATGATTCTTCGGTCGTCAAAACATGGATCCTTTGCAGGTATTCTAGCCAATGCTGTGTCTCGTCAATTTCTTCGGTAACGATGCAGATCTTGGCATAGAATTCGGCATCCGATCTTGATCGGGCTGCAGCCCGGAAATTTGCTGCCACTGATGAAGAACTTCGCATCATCTGCATCACCATGGAGCGATCCAGGATGGATATTCGTTTCGTCGTGAATAGGTCGCGGACAGAAGCCGCAAAATCAAGTGTTCTTTCTCTTAATTGTTGGTTAAAATTTTGCGGGGTCAGATTTTCCATAAAATCGTTTACCCTTAATTGGCAAAAAGGGGAAAAGGTAATGCGGCAGGACGTCACTTTTTTTTAACTTTTTAGATTAGAGAATTTTAAATGCTCGAATCTCAAATGGTTAACTGGTAAAATCGTAAACTATTTCACCAGCTCACCATTTAACGATTTCGCCATTTGATTCGGTGCTTTGTACCGCCTCCAGAACTTCCAGTACGTCAACGACGTATACGCGATGAGGCGGTTGAAGAACCGGTACCGTGACAGAAGGTGCATAACCCGGTAACCGATCACGAACAGGAGCACGGCGACGGTCCACTTGATGAGGGTGTAACTTAGCTCAAAGGCAATGCCGGAACCTTTGAGGAACTGGTCAACCAGGCCGGAGACCTGGCTTGAAAGGAACGGATTTACAAAATAAATGATCGCCAGGAGGAGAATGAAGAAAAAGGAATGAGCGGTCTCTATGGCCCGTTTGGGGCAGGTGTTGATGCATTTCATGCAGCTCTCGCAGGTGAGCTTCCAGAACGGGCGTCCATCGGACATGACGATCGAACGCGTCGCACACTGGTCGATGCACAGCCCGCAGTTGTCGCAATTCAGGTTCGTTATGAATGTCTTGGCGAGGATATACCTTCCGAAGAGATAATACCCCACGGCGAGCGGGAGTACCAGGATATCCAGGGGGAGCAGGATAAAGGCTTTCAAGAATACCCTCCGGCCTGACAGTACCTGTTCCGCGTATGTTCTCGTCAACGCCTGATAGTGACCGAACATCGAATCCACGACTTTCTTCTTCAATCCGGGGTGAAGGCTGATCCAGTTCGAGGGTAGATCGACGGGATACAGGGAACGTACTTTATACCCTTTCAGCCACAGGATCAGGGCCGGCAGATAGAGAGCTATTCCGCTCAGCCCGGGCAGGTACAGTTTGGAGAGTTTCATCCCGGCGCGGGTGTTGCCGATGAACACGTCACTGCCTTTCAGGGCATGGAACCGGATCAGGAATTTCAGCATCGAATGAGGCAGGTTGAAGCCATGTGTGGCAGAGAAGAAGCCGATCAGCGTCGGGCCGGTGAACCCTGCGACCGCTCCAGGATCGAACCGGTCCCAGGCGTAGATCTGCGTGTTCAGTCCTGCTCCGACTGCAGTTTCCGCGATCCATTCCGAGACCCGTTTCGAGTTGCCGGTGCCGGAATAGTAGATTAAGAGAAGATTAGCGTAGGAGGTATTCATTCGTGGCAAAGGTGCAGATTTTTATCTAACGAATTGGCAAGATGATAAAATATCTTATATATTTGATTAGGTCTATTGCGTGTTCATTCAACTGGTCAAACCATGCCCCAAAGGTTATTGCTGATCGCGCTGATGACAGTGATGACAACTGTTTCCGCGCAACCTCCCCGGCCGCAGGATTCCATTCAGGCGGCTAAGAAAAAATCAATCCTCCGGGATACCCTTGACCATAAGCTGGATTTCAGCTGGTATCTCATGGATATGCACGGATTTATCCCCTGGCCAACGATTATCAGCGAGCCTGCGCTGGGTAACTTCGGGATCGGCATGGCGCTCGTGTTCATCAGTCCGCAAGCCAGCCAGAGAGCCAAAGCCAATTACATTTTTCCCGACATAACAGGAGTAGCCGGGATGTGGACCCTTAACAACAGCTGGGGCGCAGGGGCTCTGCGACAAGGCAGCATCATCAAGGCAGGGATGCGATACAAGATAGGATTTGCCTATGCTCCGCTTAACGTCGAATTCTACCGGACGATCAATACAGATATCACCGGGGAACGGACCATGTCGTTTTTATTCAACCTGAAAAATATCATCGCCCTTGTCGAAGCCAGCGAGAACATATGGAAGAACAAGATCTTCCTGGGATTGAACTATACCTTCGCAAGCACACTGGTGTCTTATGATTTTAAGGAACACGATACGCTGGAAAAGATCATTGAATATTTCCACCTGGATACGTTGTTTGAGTCCCGTGATATGCGCACGAACGTAGGGAACCTGGGTATTTTCGCCGAATGGGACAACCGGAATTCCACGTTCACCCCCGACAAGGGGATCCGGTTCCGGGCCACAGGAACATTGGCAAGGAACTGGCTGGGGAGCGATGACGATTACGAGCAGGTGGAAATTTATACCAACATCTTCTTTCAGCCATTCAAACCCTGGGTATGCGGATTTAAGGCGGAATGGGATTATATGACCGACGACGCGCCCTTTTATATGTACCCATACCTGAACATGCGGGGACTTCCTGCGGCGCAATACCAGGGGCAGCAGGCGCTGACCCTTGAGACCGAGCAGCGGTTCGACATCACGCGACGATGGAGTGTGGTCGGTTTCGTCGGGACCGGACGAACGTTCAGCACCAGCAAGTACCTTGAGGATAAGACCTGGTACTGGGCCGGCGGCGCCGGTTTCCGGTACCTGTTAGCGCGCCTGTTCAAACTTCGGATGGGCATTGACATCGCCCGCGGCCCCGACCAATTCTCATACTACATCGTTTTCGGACACTATTGGGACCGGTAATATTTCCTGACCTCACCACCCTACCTGCGGCAGGCAGGCTCACCACCTTCATCAATAGATGGCCGTCACCTCCGAATACCCCATCAGGTCTCCTTTTGCACTGAGGTTTTCCGATCTGACCGTTCCAACGCCTTTGGCGATCCACTGCCGGACTTTGGCGGAGGTCTTCATGCCCATCATCGAGGTCTCCACCTGGTATTCGATCTTAAAACAGTCGAAAGATCCCGCTGGTGTAGTGATCGTCTCCGTCCCGGTAACGGTTCGGTTGATAATATTCATTACGGTTTTCATCGTCATCGTGCCCATCGTCATTGTCATTGTGACTGTCCCGTCGTTCAGCTTGTCGCCGACGGACATCGAGTTGGGGAAGTTAATGTCATTGCCTTCCAGGGTCACAGTAGCGTCTTCGGAAGAAGCTTTCATTTCGGAAGGAAAAAGCCCCTTCATGTTGACCGATACGGTATTCCCGTCGCACGAGGCCGTATAATCCATTGTGCTGACCTCTCCCTTGGAATCGGTGCTCTCGGATCGCAATGCGTATTCCGTGACTGCCCCGTTCTGCTTGACGGATACCACGGTGGTGGTCGATTTCCCGGTGGTCTTCCCGTTCTTGGCGTAGCTGGTCATCTCGATCTTGGTTCCCTCCTTTGTAATGAAATAGGATGAGCTGCAATCCTGCGCACCAGCTGACATGGCAAGCGCAAGGATCGAAATCAAAAGGGCAAGTGATGTTGTTTTCATAGGAATGGTTTTATATGTAAAGATACAAATCAAAAGTCCATTCACGCTGTGCAAAAGGTGTAAAAAGAAATGGCAAAACGGATTTCAGATTTTACCATTTTGCCATTTTGAAACAGAGAAGTTTGGTTTACTTGCTTTCCTTCACCTTTTCATGCGGATCAGGCGTCGGACGAAGGGTCGTGATCAGAAATGGGTTGGCGTTCCTTCCGTTTCCTGCAGATCCCAACCACACCTCTCCAGATGGCCCCGACGATCCCGATGGCGATGCCGGTGACACATACGTAGAGGATCGTCACGAAGAGGATCGCCTCGATGATCTCTTCTGTCCTGGTGGGATGGTTGACCTCCCCGGGATCCAGGCGGATGGAGGCAGCAACAGAGACGGTGATGAAGATCAGGGCGATCAGTGTCGCGCAGGTAACGGAAAGGAGGAGGTAGCTGATCGCATCCCGCCAGGGATGGATAAAGGCGAGGAAGAGAAAGGCCACGCCGGCATAGAGCAGTGCATCGCTGGACGGCCTGCCTGTAAAGGTCAAGGCGCTTTCGGCGGCGACGATCAACGCGCCCAGGATGAAAAAGCCCGCTGTAAGCCAGCGGTGCTTTCTGTCAAACAGGGTGATGAAGTGCCTTTTCATTGGGAAATTCCTTTTTCTACAAAGATAATCTATCGCGCGCGCGAAATCCCGGAGACGGATCGGCGGGAAAGACTGATAATCAGTGCCGCTGGGATTTTTTTTTGCCAGGCTGTAATATTTGGTCGCCCTAATCGTCTATCAAGTCTAATTCTAAACAACAAAAACCATGAAAACAATCAATAAAAGCCGAATCTTAGCCATACTGATGCTCTTTGCAGCCAGTTCATTTATGTTAACCTCCTGCAACAAGGACGACGAAGACAAACCTCAGCCAATGCCTCAGCAGAAGAGCATTGTAGAGATTGCCTCTTCCACTCCCGAATTCTCCATACTGGTCGAAGCCCTGACTAAGGCCGACCTGGTAAATACGATCAATGCTTCCGACAATCTGACCGTTTTCGCCCCGACCAACAGCGCATTCCAGGCCTTGTTTACCGAGTTGGGCGTATCCGGTATCAGTGAGATCTCAAAGGAAACCCTTACACCGATCCTCCTGTATCATGTTCTTGGCGCCAAAGTCCCGGCAGCTTCCGTTACCACGGGGTACGCATATACTCTCAGTCCCGGCAAGGGTGCAAAAACCCTTGCACTGTATCTGAATACATCAAACGGCGTCAAGATCAACAATTCAGCCCAGGTTACCACGGCCGATGTGATGGCAACGAATGGTGTCATTCATGTGATCAACCAGGTTCTCCTTCCGAACTCCGTGGTTGATATCGCCCGGAACAATGGTTCGTTCTCCATCCTGGTAGAGGCGCTGGTTAAAGCCGACCTGGTTACCGCGCTGACCGGAACCGGTCCGTTCACCGTCTTTGCCCCAACCAACGATGCATTCAACGCTTTGTTTGCAACCCTGAACGTGAACGGGATCGCTGACCTAACCAAGGAGCAGCTAACGCCGATCTTACTCTACCATGTTGTTTCAGGGAACGTTCTGTCAACTGATCTGACGAGCGGAAATGTCCCTACACTGAACGGCGCCACGCTGGCGATTAACATTACATCGGGAGTAACCCTCAATGGCAGTACCAGCGTGATCCTGGCCGATGTGCAGGGGACGAACGGTGTGGTCCATGCGATCGATAAGGTTCTGCTTCCCTTATAGGTTTAACGATAAAGCAAAAAAGCCTCCTCCTGTTCAGAGGGGGCTTTCTCTTTGTCTCCCCGGAAGGATTACCTGCGGTGATCCGTTAAAAGGTTGTCTTGTCCTACTTTTTATCCTTCACCTTTTCCTGCATCGTCTTTTTTACCGATGTAAAAATCCGGACCTGCTGTTCGATTTCAGAACGAAGAGATTTTGTCGCCGGAGCGTCAATCAATCCAATCCGTAACAGGTATTCAAGCCAGAACTGGGTTTCATCGGCTTCCTCGACTACAATGCAGATCTTCGATAAAAATTCTGCATTGGAACGGCTTCGGGTTGCAGCCCTGTAGTTTGCCGCAACCGAGGATGAACTTCTGATAACCTGATTAACACTCGGTCGGGTAATTGCCGGTACATTTTTACCAATAAACAGATCATGGACATCTACCGACATCTTCAATGTCCTTTCGCGCATCTGCTCATTAAATTGTGCGTTTTCCATTTTTCCTGAATTTTTCCCTTAATCAGGAAAACAGGCAAGAGGTAATGCGGCGTGGCGAAATTTATTCTGCTTCTAAACAAGAAGAGGTAACAGGAATCAGATTTGTGTAAGTGCAAAACGTAAACTGCAAGGTGTAAGTTCTTGCACTTTGCACCTTGCAGTTTGCATTTGTCTTTGTCTCCCCGCCAGGATTCGAACCTGGGACCCATTGATTAAGAGTCAATTGCTCTACCAGCTGAGCTACGGAGAGATTTTGCGGGTGCAAAGGTAGAGCTTTTTTCTGAATTTTATAAGGTTTCTTAAAAATGGTACATTTGTGGAAGATGGCAGGGGGCAGGGAGCAGGGGGAATGAAATATTGAAGAGGATTTCTGCCGAATGCCGAATGCCGAATACCGGAAATTCGTCCAACTTTTATGGAAAAAACTAAAAAATCGGCCCTGAATGTCATGAACGGTGTGGAACAGCCTCCGCAGATCAACGAGGAGCTGGTGAAGAAGATCAAGGTCAGGAAGTCAGGAAGTCAGGAGGTCAGGGAGTTGGTGGAGGGAATCCTGGCCGGCAACCGGACCGTACTGAGCCAGGCGATCACGCTGGTGGAGAGCTCCCTGAAAACCCACCAGGAAAAAGCGCAGGAGGTGATTGAGGCGTGCCTCAGGACGGCAGACGGCAGACGGCAGTCGGCATCCGGCATCCGGATCGGCATCACCGGGGTTCCGGGGGTTGGGAAAAGCACGTTCATCGAAGCCTTCGGCAAATACCTCACCTCCCAGGGACACAAGTTGGCCGTATTGGCGATCGATCCCAGCAGCTCCAAATCAAAAGGAAGCATCCTGGGCGACAAAACACGGATGGAGGAACTGGCCGTCGATCCCAACGCCTTCATCCGGCCTTCGCCGTCGGCCGGCTCGCTGGGCGGGGTGGCGCGAAAGACACGCGAAACGGTCATCCTCTGCGAAGCCGCCGGGTTTGACGTGATCATCATTGAAACGGTCGGCGTGGGGCAGTCGGAAACCGCCGTTCACAGCATGGTCGACTTCTTCCTCCTGCTGATGCTGGCAGGTGCCGGCGACGAGCTGCAGGGTATCAAGCGGGGGATCATCGAGATGGCCGATGCGATCGTCGTCAATAAAGCCGACGGCGACAACCTGGAGAAAGCCAAACGCGCCGCCGCGGAGTACCGCAGCGCCCTTCACCTCTTTACGCCCCCGGAGACCGGCTGGTCGCCCGTTGTGGATATCTGTTCGTCGTTGACACGCGAAGGGATCCCGCAGGTATGGAAGATCATCACGGATCATGCTGAGATGACCCGGGCCAACGGCTATTTCCTGAAACACCGCCGGCTGCAGGAGGAACAGGTGCTGTATGAAACCATCAACGAGGCCCTGAAACACCGGTTCTACGGGCGCAAGGACGTTCAGCAGCAGGTGCACCGGTTCGCCCGCGAGATTGCCGAAGGACGCATGAACCCGTATGTGGCGGCAGGGAAAATGCTGGAGATGTAAATCCTTACAAAACCACCCCCCTGCCCCCCTCCTTTCCAAGGAGGGGGTGGGGAGAGGTAAATCTAGATAATATTCACCTCCGGCGGCTGCTTCTTCCCCGGCCAGAGCAGTGATGCGACCACGCCGGTGGCGAGAATGCCGATGATGATGATCAGCGATAGGTTGGTGGAAAAGAGGTGTTCGACGAACATCGCCGACCGCATCTTGAGTCCCACAAACATAAGCAGTACGGCCAGGGCGGCTTTCAGGAACCGCAGACCCATGAAGTTCATCACGAGGAAGAACAGCGACCGCAAGCCCAGGATCGCAAAGATGTTCGAGAAGAACACAATGAACGGATCCCGCGTCACGGAAAAGACCGCCGGAACGGAGTCCACCGCGAAGACCACATCCGAGAATTCAACCAGCACCAGGACGATGAACAGGGGTGTGATAAAGAGTTTGCCCCCTTCCCGCACCCAGAATTTATCTCCCTTGTCTTCCTTCGCGACCAGAAACACTTTTGACAGCCATTTCACGATGAAATGATCGTGCGGGTCTTTCTTTTCCACCTGCCTGTGTCTGATCCCTTCCTTGTAAAACTCCCAGGCCATGTGTAATCCGACATAAACCAGCAGACCCCCGAAGAGATACAGGATCCATTCGAACCGCTGGATGAGGGCGCTGGCGAGAAAGATGAAGAGGAACCGCATCACCACGGCACCCAGGATCCCCCAGAACAGGATGCGGTGATAGTATTTCTTTTTGATCCCGAACGAGAGAAAGATCATGATGATGACGAAGATGTTGTCGACCGACAGGGAGTATTCGATCAGGTAACCGGTGAGGTATTCAAGCGACAGGTTTTTATTGTACTTCGACAGCGCCTCTTCGAAGGACATGTCGTCGGTGATCTTGACCGGGTGCTTGTACAGAGCGATCTTCTCCTTCACCTGGTCGGTGTCCCGCAAGTCGTGAAGGGTGTGCCCATAGAAGCGAAGAAACAGGAAAAAGATCAGTGAGAGCGTCACCCAGCCGATGGTCCAGGTGAGGGCTTCCCGGTATTTCACCTCGTGGCTTTTGCGGTTGAAGACCCCGAGGTCGAGAGCCAGGAGCAGGCCGATTCCCAGGATAAATCCTCCAAAGAAGAAAAATTCGTGCAAGGTCATGTTCATGGGACGGTCATTTAGGCGGTCAAAAATAAGAAAAATTGTTACTTTTGTGGCCCTTCCAACCAACTGAACAGTTAGCCATGAACGAAGCCTTATCCCTGAACCCGAACCCGCTGATCCGGTATCTCGACAAACCCTCTGAAGATTTTACCAAAACCGACCTGATCCGTTTCATTGAAGCAAACGGCATCCGCATGCTGAATTTCCGTTACGCTGGAGCCGACGGCCGACTGAAGACCCTGAACTTCATCCTGAAAAGCCGCAACCAGCTCGACAACATGCTCAGCGCCGGCGAACGGGTGGACGGGTCCAGCCTGTTCCCGCATTATGTAGAGGCCGGTTCGTCTGACCTGTATGTCATCCCCCGCTTCCGTACAGCATTTGTGAACCCGTTCACCGAGATCCCTACGCTCGATATCCTTTGCTCCTATTACGATAAAGACGGACTGCCATTTTCAAGCTCCCCGGAATATATCCTTAAAAAAGCGCACCAGGAGCTGAAAGCCAGCACCGGTATGGAATTTTACACCATGGGAGAGCTGGAATATTATGTCATCAGCGAAAAAGATCCGTTATATGAAGCCGCCGACCAGCGCGGGTATCACGAATCGGCTCCTTTCTGCAAATGGGAAAAGCTGAGGACCGAAGCCATGGAAGCGATCGCGCGATGCGGCGGGACGATCAAGTACGGTCATTCCGAGGTGGGAAATTTCACCGAAGCCGGGCTTCTCTTCGAACAGAACGAGATCGAATTCCTTCCGGTCCGTGTGGAAGAGGCTGCCGAGCATCTGCTCATCGCGAAATGGGTGCTGAGATCCCTGGCTTACAAGCACGGGGTATCCATCACCTTCGCGCCCAAGATCACGACCGGGAAAGCCGGGAGCGGCATGCATATCCATACGCGGCTGGTGAAAGAAGGAAAGAACATGATGGTGAGCGGGGGAAAACTATCCGATACGGCCAAAAAGGCCATCGCCGGGTACCTGGATCTCGCCCAGTCCCTGACCGCTTTCGGGAATATGATCCCCACCTCCTATTTCCGGCTGGTACCGCACCAGGAGGCCCCGACCAACATCTGCTGGGGCGACCGCAACCGCTCGGTGCTGGTACGTGTTCCGCTGGGATGGAACGCAGGATACAAGATGTTTACCGATGCCAACCCGCTGGAGCAGGAACCCAAGAAAGACTTCCACAGCCGGCAGACCGTTGAGTTCCGCTGCCCCGACGGCTCGGCCGATGTCTATCTACTCTTGGCCGGACTTACCGTCGCCGCACGCCACGGGCTCGAAATGAAGAACGCGCTCAGCTTTGCCCAGCAAACCTACGTAGATGTCAACATCTTCGAAGAAAAACACACACACCGGGTGAAAGAACTGCAACAACTGCCCGTGTCGTGCTGGCAATCGGCCGACTACCTCGAGAAACAGCGTGCCGTCTATGAAGCAGGAAATGTCTTTCCCCCCGTTATCATCGATGGCATCATCCGCAGGCTTAAATCATACAATGACCAACACCTTCGTGAACAGATCAAGGATAATGAGAAGGAGATCATGAAGCTGGTTAACAATTACTTGCATTGCGGATAATGCCATAATGTCTTGATATTTAATACGAAAGCTGCCATTTTGTCTGAAAAAATCATCCTTTTCCCGCTGGCATGGAAGTTGAATCATGCTGTCCGGTAAAACAAAGTTGAATTTAAGAATAGGAGGAACAAATTATGACACTCATTAGATGGCACAACCGGAATCCGCTGGCCGATATGGTCAACAATTTCTTTGATAACGATTTGTCCGATTTCTTCGGCAAGAGGATCAGCGATCCTGCAGCCAACATTTTGGAAAACCCCGATTCGTTCGAGCTGCACATCGCTGCTCCCGGGATGAAGAAAGACGACTTCAAGATCAATCTTGAGAACAGCATCCTGACAATTTCCGTTGAAATGGAAGATGCCAGGAACGAAGAAAGCAAGAACTACACGCGCAAGGAATTCTACTTCGGATCGTTCAGCCGCTCGTTCACCCTGCCGAAAACGATTGATCTCGACAAGATCAAAGCCGATTATGAGAACGGCATCCTGAAGGTGATGCTTCCGAAGAAGGAAGAAGCCAAAGTGGAACTGAAGAAAGAAATCAAGATCGGATGACACAAATCCAGAGGGCTCACCTCTCCCTGCTTGGCACCACGCTGATCTTCGGTCTGCATTATGCCATCGCAAAGAGCCTGATGCCCCACTTCCTGACCCCCATGCAACTGATATTTCTCAGGCTGCTTGGGGGTCTGGTTCTTTTCTGGAGCTTCCAGAAACTGTTTGTACATGAGAAAGTGGACCGCAGGGACCTGTTCAAACTGGCCATCTGCGGGGCACTCGGGTTTGCCCTTAACCAATCCCTGTTCTATGAAGGGCTCAACATCACCACCCCGTTCGACGCCTCGGTCATCCATGTGCTGAATCCCATCCTGGTCATGATCTTTGCCTTCCTGATCATCGGGGAGAAGATCACCTCCACAAAAGTCATCGGGATCGCACTGGGGGCATCGGGGGCCCTGCTGCTGATCCTGTTCGGCAGGAAAGCCGGATCAGGCGACCATTCAGCTGTCGGCAACCTGCTGGTCTTATTGAACATGGTATTCTATGCGCTCTACCTTGTCGTGCTGAAACCCCTCACCCTGAAATACCACACCTCGACCATCCTCAAATGGGTGTCGCTGTTCGGGTTCCTGTTCGTCCTTCCCTTCTCCATCCGGCCGGTCATGAACCTGCATTTCGGGCATTTCACGCCTTATGCCTGGGCTGCCCTTGGATTCATCATCCTGTTCTGCACCTTCCTGGCCTACCTGTTCATCAACTTCGCCCTGAAACGGGTATCTCCCAGCGTGGTCAGCTATTACAACTACCTTCAGCCCATGATCGCCGCAGTCAGTTCCGTATCGATCGGTGAAGAACGGATCACCTGGATCAAGATCCTTGCCGCCATGCTGATCTTTTCCGGGGTATACGTGGTTACCAGGCAGAAGAAGACAGGGATGAGCTCAGAACAGGTGCCGGAAGGGAAGTAATGTCCATTCAAAGATCTTCTCAATCAGCGGACGGTTCAGCCATCGGTCATGGTTGAACTCCTCGGAACTGGCAAGGGTTTCCCGCACATGGAACTGCAGCTGGCGAAGGACTTCGGGGTCCTGGCCGATCAGCGAGATCTCGTACTGGTACCGGAAACTGCGGTAATCGAAATTGGCCGAGGAGATGGCGAACGTCCGGTTGTCGATCATCAGCAGTTTCGCGTGCAGGTTATAAGGCGAGTAAAAGAGCAGCTTCACGTTGTTCTTGTAATACATCCCGAAGTATTTGTTCCGGAGCAGGTCCACCATCCTGACATCGGAGTGCTTGGGCATGATCACGTTCACATCCACGCCCCGTTTCCCGGCATCCATCAGTGCTTTCCTCAGCAGATACCCGGGAAGGAAATAGGGTGTTTCGATCACGATGCTGCTCTTCGCCGACCGGATCATCTGCGTGAACCGTTTCTTATTCCGCTGGAGCTGGATAGAGGGTACGTCGCGGACAATCTCGAAGTCGCCGAATCGCATGGTGCGGCTGTAGTTGATCTTGGTCGTGATGTTATAGGGATTGAACGACTCGAAGTTCTGCTCGAACACCTTCCGGAACGTGGGAGCGATCTCTCCTTTCATGCGCAGTTCCAGTTCCCTCCAGTTGAGGTTGTAGCCGGTGATATTCGCCGAACCGATGTATGCGATCTCGTCGTCGATCACCACGATCTTGCGGTGGTCGCGCCGGTGGCCGCGGGTGAAGATATCGGTGTTGATCTTGATCTTCTCGAAGAATTTCACTTCGCCGCCATACCGGATCATCTCCTCGAAAAACGTCTCCGAGATGGGGCCCTTCCCCCAGGAATCGATCATCAGCCTGACCTTCACCCCCGCTTTGGCCCGGCGGGTCAGCGCGTCGCGGAAGCGTTCCCCCAGGTGGTCATTGGCAAACTTGTACGTCTCGATGAAAATGTACGAGCGGGCATTGCTGATGTCGTTCAGCATGAGGTTGTACATCTTCAGGGTATCGTCAATGACCAGGAAATCCATAGCGTAAAATTAATATTTTGTAGTTTTGTTACAAATTGGTTCTTATGATCCGTTCGATGACAGGATACGGCAAGGCGGTGGCGGAAATCCCGGGAAGAAAACTAACCGTCGAGGTGAGGTCGCTGAACAGCAAACAAACCGACCTGAACACCCGTCTGCCTTCATTCCTCCGCGAAAAGGAGATCGAGATCCGCAACCTGGCGACGCAGTCCCTGGAACGCGGCAAGGTGGACATCTACATCACCGCCGAACTCTCTTCCGAAGCGTCCCCGGCCTCGATCAACCATGCACTCGCCCGATCGTATCACGACCAACTCAAGCAACTACAGAAGGAACTGAGGGAAGATTGCCCCGAAGGCTTACTGGCCGTGATCCTCAGAATGCCGGATGTCCTTCAGCCCGAAAAGGAGGAGATCGCGGAAACCGACTGGGGCGTGATCCGGGCAGCCATCGAGAATGCACTCCGCCTGACCGATCTCTTCCGCAGCCAGGAAGGGGCGATCCTTGAAACGGACATCAAACAGCGGATCGAGGCCATTCTGAGTTTGCTGGATGACGTGCTGCCGTATGAACAAAACCGGATCGAAACCCTGCGGGGGAACCTGCTGAAAGCATTCGAAAAATACGGGCCGGGCGAGCAAGGCTTCAAAGCCGATCCCAACCGGTTTGAACAGGAACTGATCTTCTACCTGGAAAAACTGGATTTCACCGAAGAAAAGGTACGGCTGAAGAAACACTGTGACCATTTCCTGGAGGTGATGCACGGGGAGCAGTCGCAGGGAAAAAAACTTGGCTTTATCGCCCAGGAGATTGGCCGTGAGATCAACACCCTCGGCTCAAAAGCCAACGACGCCAGGATCCAGAAGATCGTCGTGCAGATGAAGGATGAACTGGAGAAAGTGAAGGAACAACTAATGAATATATTGTAAGGGCGAGTCCCCGACTCGCCCGTACCAAAGCGAGTCCCCGACTCGCCCGTACCAGAAGGCATGCACAAAGCCATCATCATATCAGCCCCGTCGGGCGCAGGCAAGACAACGATCGTCAAAGCGCTGCTGGAACAGGTCCCGGAACTGGAGTTTTCGGTTTCCGCCTGCACGCGTCCCATGCGGCCCGGCGAGGTGAACGGCAGGGATTACTGGTTCCTGAGTCCGGAGGAATTCAGGAAGCGCATCGACCAGGATCTGCTGGTCGAATACCAGGAGGTCTACCCGGGCAGTTTCTACGGTACGCTGAAGGCCGAGCTGGATCGGATCTGGAAGAACAATCACGCGGTGATCTTCGAAGTGGATGCCATTGGGGGCATCAACCTGAAAAACTACTTTGGCGGTCAGGCGTTGTCGGTATTCATCAAGCCACCTTCGGTGGAAGTACTGGAACAGCGCCTGCGGAACCGCAATACCGACAGCGCCGAGAGCATTGAGAAACGAATGGCGAAGGCCCTGTTCGAGATGTCGTTCGCGGAGAAGTTCGATGAAATTGTGGTGAATGATGACCTGGGGAAAGCAATTTCAAGGGTTGTTGGATTAGTCAGGGATTTTTTACCACAATAGGCACACAAGATCACATTAGTATGAAAGTAATAATATCTGTTTATGTGTCCTAATGTGCCTAATGCAGTAAAGAAAACAGGCCTCTTCTTCGGCTCCTTCAATCCGATACACCTGGGACATCTGATGATTGCCTCGTGGATGACGGAATTCACTGATATCGGCCAGGTATGGTTTGTCATCTCCCCGCACAACCCGCTGAAGGAGAAAAGTTCCCTGCTCCCCGATGTCAACCGGCTCTATATGGTCAATGTAGCCGTTGAAGACGAACCGAAATTTAAAGCGTCCAACATCGAATTCCATCTTCCGCGGCCGTCGTACACCATCGATACGATGACCTACATCACCGAACAGTATCCCGATAAGGAGTTCGTGCTTATCGCCGGCTCGGATACATTGCCAACGCTGCACAAATGGAAGAACTACGAACAACTGCTTGATCAATATTCATTCTATATCTACCCGCGCCCGGATGTTTCAAAAAGCCCGTTTGACGACCATCCGCATGTCAGCTTCGTCAATGCACCGCTGATCGAGGTTTCGTCGAGCTTCATCAGGGAAGCGATCAAGGACGGGAAGAATATGCAGTATTTTTTACCGGTTAAAGTGTGGGATTATATAGAGAAGATGGGGTTTTACCGGTAAAAAATCAATTACGAATTACGAATTACGAAAGATGAATTAAATTTCAAATTTGAAATTACGATTAGTACGGACCATGACGTTTTTCCAGTACTATTTTTCCGCCTTCATCAATCCTTCCAAGACATTTGTAACGCTCAGGGATGATCCGGGGAGGGTCAGGCTTGGGTTTCTGGCTGTGCTGATCATGGCCGTGCTTTACACATTCGTGTATCTCTTCCTGATATTTGGCGGAGGGCAACCCTTCAAGCCCTGGCTGGATATTCCGCTGGAAACGTATTACCGTTACAACGTTTTGTTCTGTGCCCCGTCGATGTTCCTCGGGTGGATCCTGGCCGCAGGGGTCGCACATCTTATTTCGCAATTATTTAATGGTTCCGGGACTTTCGAGCAAACGCTCTGCGTGTTCGGTTTCGGGATCGGTGTCGCGTCCTGGGCGACCGGACTGCATGACCTGCTGACCAGTTTCCTTGGAGCTAAACATGTGATCAGTCAGCGGGATTATGAAATTGCCCTGAATTCTCCAACCATCTGGCGAACACTGCTCTGGATACAGATGCTCATTTACCTCCTCTGGTTTCTTTTTCTCTTCACCAAAGGAATTCAGAAAGTGCAAGGATTGACAGGCTGGAAGGCATCACTGGCCGGAACGGTCGGCTTCATCATGTACCAGGGGTTCTTCCTGATCTTTAACCGGTAAAAAGAGTCAGCAGTTTATCCCGTCATCCTGGTATCCTTGTATCCCTGCATCCCGGCATCCCTGCCTATCCCTTCCCAAGCACTTTCTTCGCAAAACACCACACGGCAAGCAGCGTCTCATGATAGGCTTCGATGAATCCCATGTGGCCGATCTCTTTCAGGACGAGGGACTCGGAATGCTTTGGAAGGAGGAGCATCTCCCCGATCCTGTCGAGGGGCGCCCTTGAGTCTTTCATGCCTGCGATGAAGAGCACGGGAACATCGAGTGTTTTCAACAGTTCTGCAGAGTCGGGACGCAGCTTCATCCCTTCGGCAGCGGCCAGGAGTCCTTCGATGGAGGTCTTTGATGCCTGTTTCACCAGCTTGTCAACGGCTGCGGCATGCCGCACGCGCATATCGGGAGCGAAGAGTGATGGGATGAACTGGAAGATATAGTTCTGGCGGTTTTCGCGCATTAATTTAATGCTGCGTTCCCGGTTCATCCTGCCCTCTTCAGTATCCTCAAACGGATGGGAATGGAAGAGGCAGATCCCCTGCAGAAGGTCAGCATATTTCCTCGCAAAGGCCAGGGTTACGAACCCTCCCATCGAGTGCCCCACCATCAGGCAGCGCTTGATCCTGCAGGCATCCAGGACCTCTTTCACCACATCGGCCATCAGCTCCATGGTGTGGATTTCCGCCACGCATTCGCTTTTCCCGAATCCCGGCAGATCGATCGCGATGACCCGGAAGCTGCGGCACAGCACTTCGTCGAACTTTTTCCAGATCTTCAACGATTCGGTGTAACCATGAAGCAGCACCACGCAAGGTCCGGATCCCTCGGAGGTGAAGTTGATGCTTGTACCAAGAAAATCTAAAGTCATGGTTTTTTTATTACCACTGAGACACGGGGACACTGAATTCCGTGTCTCCGTGCTTCCGTGGTAGAGAATTATTTCATCATATTCTCAATCTCTTCTACCGTTTTGGGGATCGGTTTGCCGAGCACGCGGCAGCCGGTTGCGGTGATGAGGATGTCGTCTTCGATGCGGACGCCGCCGAAGTCGCGGTATTTCTCCACTTCCGTATAGTTGATGTATTCGGCGTGCTTGTTTTCCGCTTTCCAGATGTCGATCAGTTCGGGAATGAAGTAGATGCCCGGCTCGATAGTCATTACGTATCCTTCGCGGAGCTTGCGGCCGAAACGAAGGAATGCGATGCCGAATTCACTGGCACGCTGTACCTCTTTGTCGTAACCGACCACGTCTTCGCCCAGTCCTTCCAGGTCGTGAACATCCATTCCCAGCGGGTGGCCGAGGCCATGGGGGAAGAACATCGTATGTGCCCCCTTGAGGACTGCTTCTTTCGTGTCCCCTTTCATGATGCCTGCAGCCTTCAGTCCGTCTGTGACGGTCATAGCGGCCAGCAGGTGGACCTCTTTGAACGGAACGCCCGGCTTTGACGCAACGATCGCATCCAGGTTGGCTTTAAGGACGATCTCATAAATGAGTTTCTGCCTTGCGTCGAACTTCCCCCCCACCGGCATGGTGCGGGTAATGTCGCTTGAATAGAGGAGTTCCGATTCAGCGCCGGCATCGCTCACCAGCATGCGGCCGGTTTTCAGGACGTTGCCGTGATGGTGGTTATGAAGCGTTTGTCCGTTGATCGTCAGAATGATCGGGAATGAAACCCCATGGGCTTTCGACAGGGCGATGCCCTCCATGACTCCGGCGATCTCCCGTTCAACGACCCCGGGTTTCGCCATCTTCATGGCCGTGGTGTGCATGGCATAGGCGACATCGACCATCTTTTCAATTTCGGCAACTTCCAGAGCATCCTTGACCATGCGAAGGTTCACCACCCCGAGGATCAGTTCCGGGGAGGCGTTCTTTTTCACTTCGGTGACCGGAATCCCCAGCAGGGTATGCAGCTGGATCATCGTTTCGCCCCTGTAAGGCGGGAGAAAATGGATCCTGCGTTGGTTTTTCAGCGCGTCGCTGATCACTTCAGCCAGCCCCGACAACGGCTTTACTTCCGTGACTCCGGCCAATGCGGCCTGATCTTTCATGGTGGGCTGTTTCCCCATCCAGATGATATCGTCGATATCCACATCGTTCCCGAAAATGATATCTCTCCCGTTATCCAGGTCAATGATACCGGCCAGGTCGGGATGGTCCAGACCAAAGAAATAGGAGAAATTGCTGTCCTGCCGGAAAGCATACTGGTTGGCCGGATAATTCATGGCCGATTCCTGGTTCCCCAGAAAGAGGGCGATCCCGCCGGAAACTTCCTTGCGCAGGCGGTTCCTTCTGTCGGTGTATACGATTGGTGCAAACATAAATTAATCTGATTTTAAATTATGATAAAAGTGATTGCGTATGTAGCGTGAAAAAAAATTATCTTCTATTTTTGAACAAAAGTCTGACTTTTTCTTTTTCATTCAACGTATTCCGTATTTTTTAATTGCGAGTCATGAGCGAGCAGATCCTGAAATTCTCATCCATCACCAAGAAGGTCTGGATGTCCCTGCTGGGCATATTCCTGATGATCTTCCTGGTGGTCCATCTCACCATCAATCTCTTTTTATTGCGGAACGACGGCGGGGACTGGTTCAACCAGGCAGCCCATTTCATGGGAACCAATTACGTGGTCAAGATTTTCGAGGTGATCCTCTTTGCGGGTTTCATCCTGCACATCCTGCTGGGGATCATCCTTCAGGTGCAGAACTGGATGTCGCGTCCGGTAAGGTATCACATTTCGAACCGGACCAGGACGCCATTCCTGAGCAAATACATGATCTATACCGGTGGGATCGTCCTGGTTTTCCTCATTCTCCATTTCTTCAACTTCTACTTTATCAAACTGGGATGGGTGAGCAATCCGAACATGACGGCTGAAGGAGAGCCCGACTTTTACCTCGTGGCCCGGGAGCTTTTCGCACAACCCCTTTACGTTGTCATTTACATCGGCCTGTTCATCGCCCTGGGATTTCATTTATACCATGCTTTCGAATCGGCATTCCAGAGCCTGGGGTTGAATCACAAAACCTATACCCCGGCTATCGAGCTGTGTGCGAAGATCTACTCGGTGATCATCCCGCTCGGCTTTATCATCATCCCGTTATATTTCTTAATCTTTAGCTAATTGCCATGGCTGAACTGAACCCGAAAATCCCCCAGGGACCGCTGGCGCAAAAGTGGACCCATTACAAGGCACACCAGAACCTGGTCAACCCGTCGAACAAGCGCAAGCTCGACATCATCGTGGTCGGCACAGGGCTGGCGGGAGCTTCCGCGGCCGCCTCATTCGGCGAACTGGGTTTCAACGTGAAGATCTTCTGTTACCAGGACAGCCCGCGGCGGGCGCACAGTATTGCCGCGCAGGGCGGGATCAATGCGGCGAAGAATTACCCGAACGACGGCGACAGCATCTACCGCCTGTTCTATGATACCATCAAGGGAGGCGATTATCGCGCCCGTGAGGCGAACGTGTACCGCCTGGCCGAGGTAAGCAACACCATCATCGACCAGTGCGTGGCGCAGGGCGTGCCCTTTGCCCGCGAATACGGCGGCTCGCTGGAAAACCGCTCCTTCGGCGGCGCCCAGGTGTCGCGTACGTTTTACGCCCGCGGCCAGACGGGACAGCAGCTTCTCCTCGGCGCATACGGTGCCCTGAGCCGCCAGATCGCCCTCGGGACCGTGAAACTCTACAACCGGCACGAGATGATGGACGTCGTGATCATAGAGGGCAAGGCCCGAGGCATCATCGCCCGCGACCTGGTGACCGGCAAGCTGGAACGTCATTTCGGCCATGCCGTGGTGATAGCCACCGGGGGTTACGGGAACGTATTCTACCTTTCGACCAACGCCATGGGTTCCAACACCAGCGCCATCTGGCAGATCTTCAAAAAAGGCGCATGGTTCGCCAATCCGTGTTTCACCCAGATCCACCCGACCTGTATCCCCGTACACGGCGATTACCAGTCGAAGCTGACCCTCATGAGCGAGAGCCTCCGCAACGACGGACGTATCTGGGTACCGAAGAAGAAAGAGGACGCCGAAGCGCACCGCACCGGGAAGCTGAAGGCTAACGATATTGCCGAAGAGGACCGCGATTATTTCCTCGAGCGCCGCTACCCTGCCTTCGGGAACCTGGTCCCCCGCGACGTTGCTTCACGCGCTGCCAAAGAGCGCTGCGACGCAGGATTCGGAGTAGGGCCCACAGGACTTGCCGTGTTCCTTGATTTCAAGGAATCGATCGGCCGCCTGGGAAAACACGTCATCGAGGAACGTTACGGCAACCTGTTCCAGATGTACGAGAAGATCGTCGACGAAAACCCGTACGAGAACCCGATGATGATCTACCCCGCGGTCCATTATACCATGGGAGGCACCTGGGTGGACTACGAACTGATGACAACCGTCACGGGACTGTTCGTTGCGGGAGAGGCCAATTTCTCGGACCACGGGGCCAACCGGCTGGGTGCCTCCGCGCTCATGCAGGGACTGGCTGACGGCTATTTCGTGCTTCCTTACACGATCCAGAATTATCTCTCTTCGGAGATCAAGATCCCGCGGATGAAGACCGACCGCCCTGAATTCGAAGCAGCCGAGAAGGCGGTGCAGGATCGACTGCAGAAGCTGATGTCCGTCAAGGGCACCAAGTCCGTTGACCATTTCCACAAGGCCTTAGGCAAGATCATGTGGGAACATGTCGGCATGGGACGTACGGAAGCGGGACTGAAACAGGGTATTGAGCTGATCCGCGCCCTGCGCAAGGAATTCTGGAGCGATGTACGCATCCCCGGCACAATGGAAGGCATGAACACCGAACTGGAGAAAGCCAACCGCGTCGCCGATTTCCTCGAGCTCGGCGAACTCATGGCCCTGGATGCCATGAACCGCAACGAAAGCTGCGGCGGTCACTTCCGCGAGGAGTACCAGACCGAGGAGGGAGAATGCCTGAGGAATGATGAGGACTATAAGTACGTGGCGGCCTGGGAGTACAAAGGCGAAGGGGAATTTGAATTGCATAAGGAACCCCTGGTGTATGAAGAAATCGAAGTGAAACAAAGAGTTTATAAATAAAATTCTTAACCACAAAGGCACAAATAAAGCACAAAGAACACGATAAAACATTGTGTCCCTATTGGTGTCTTAGTGTCTTTGTGGTAAAAAAATCAAACGCATGAAATTGACCCTCAAAATCTGGAGACAGCCCGACAGCGCGGCTAAAGGGAAATTCGTTGTATACACGGTTGACAACATCTCCCCCAACTGCTCATTTTTAGAGATGCTCGACATCCTGAACGAGCAGCTCATTCAGAAGGGCGAGGAGCCGGTGGTGTTCGACCACGACTGCCGAGAAGGCATCTGCGGGATGTGCAGCCTGTACATTAACGGCCGTCCGCACGGACCCGACGATGCGGTAACCGTGTGCCAGCTGCATATGCGGAAGTTCAAAGACGGCGATACGATCGTGGTCGAGCCTTGGAGGGCCAAGCCCTTCCCGGTGATCAGGGACCTGATGGTGGACCGTTCAGCCTTTGACAAGATCATCCAGGCGGGGGGCTATGTTTCCGTAAATACCGGCGGAGCAGCCGAAGCCAACCAGATCCTGGTCAGCAAGGAGAACGCGGACCTCTCGATGGACGCTGCGGCCTGCATCGGCTGCGGGGCCTGCGTCGCGGCCTGCAAAAACGCTTCGGCCATGCTGTTCGTCTCCGCCAAAGTCTCCCAGTTCGCCTTATTGCCGCAGGGACAGGTTGAAGCCAAACATCGCGTGAAGAAGATGGTGGCGAAGATGGACGAGCTCGGATTCGGCAACTGCACCAATACTTACGCCTGCGAAGCCGAATGCCCGAAACTGATCAACCGGTCAAACATCGCAAGGATGAACCGGGAGTTTGTTTGCGCAAAAGTATCCTGACAGGCAGATGCTTTTCAGGGATATCCCCGGACAGGAAGAGATCAAGCGGAAGCTGGCGCAGACCATCGCGGACCAGCGGGTCAGCCATGCCCAGCTGTTCTATGGCCCGGAGGGATCGGGGAACCTGGAGCTGGCGATCGCATACGCGCAGCTGCTTAATTGCAGGGAGCAGGGGGCAGGGGGCAGGGAGCAGGGAGCTGAAGCGTGTGGGGTTTGCCCGTCATGTCAGCAGTACCAAAAATTGGCCCATCCCGATCTGCATTTCGTTTTTCCCAATAACACCACCAAGCGGGTGACGAAAAACCCGTCGAGCAAGATGTTCGTTATCGAGTGGAGGAAATTCCTGCTGGAACACGATTATACGGTCACGCTCAACGAGTGGTTTGAAGAGCTTGGGATCGAGAACAAGCAGGGGGTGATCAATGCTCGGGACGCTGAAGAGATCATCCACACGCTGAGCTATAAAAGCTACGAGTCGGAATACAAGGTGATGATCATCTGGATGGTGGAAAAACTCTATCACTCCGCAGCGCCCAAGCTCCTTAAGATCCTCGAGGAGCCGCCTGAAAAGACCCTCTTCATCCTGGTTTCCGAAGATCCGGCCCAGGTGCTGCCTACCATTTTCTCCCGATGTCTCCCCGTGCGGATCCCGGCCCGGGAACTGCAACTTTCCGGGGTTAGCGAGGAGCGCCAGTACAACTACGAAACATTCAGGCGATGGATGCAGTCATGCTATAGCGGCAAACTGGCCGATCTGATCACCTTTGCCTCCGAGGTGGCCAAGACGGGCAGGGAACGGCAAAAGAGCCTGCTGCAATACGGCCTTCAAACAGCCAGGCAATGCGCTTCATACAAATATACCGGCACCCTGCCCGGCCTGACCGGCCCCGAACAGGAGTTCATTAAAAAATTCAGCCCGTTCTTCCCCGCCGAAAACCTGGGACAGTTCCATGAACTATTTCATCCCGCCGTGTACCACCTCGAACGTAACGCACACGCTGCCACCCTGTTTCTTGATCTCTCACTCAACATGGTCAGGTATTTCCAGCCATTCAGGCAACGCTAGGTCAACTGTTAATTTTTGTACATTTGCAGGTTTACTTGCAAAACATGGACGAATTCGAATTATTCTCCCCCAAATATATTCCCCATTCTTTCCTGACGCGCGGTTGCAGCCAGCCTCCGAAACCATACCAGAAGAATGACGGATTGTACCAGCATCGTTGCAGCAAATTCGACGTGCATGACTGGCTTGGAATGATCCCTCCCGTGCCGGGACATAAGGTCACAGATGTGGTGGAGGTGCGGTTCAAGAACAGCCGGAAGGATTTCTACCGCGTCCCTCCGGACCTGGACCTCAAGGTGGGCGAGATCGTTGCCGTTGAGGCGTCTCCCGGCCACGACCTTGGGATCGTCAGCCTGGCTGGTGACCTGGTGTTTTTTCAGCTCCGCAAGAAAAAGATCGACCCCGTCTCCGCCGAACTGAAGAAAGTATATCGTCGTGCCAAACTGACGGATATTGAAAAATGGGTCGGCGCGGTAGAGTATGAAACCGGCACCCTGTATAAATCCCGTACCATAGCAGAATCCCTGGGATTGGTCATGAAGATAAATGACGTTGAATACCAGGGAGATAACACAAAAGCCATTTTTTATTACACCGCTGAAGACCGTGTGGATTTCAGGGAATTGATTAAAAAACTGGCCGAAGAGTTCAAAGTGAGGATCGAGATGCGGCAGATCGGCGCCCGGCAGGAAGCCAGCCGTCTCGGCGGGATCGGCTCCTGCGGAAGGGAACTCTGTTGCGCGACCTGGCTGAGCGATTTCCATTCCGTAACCACTCAGGCCGCCCGGGTTCAGCAGCTGGCGCTGAACCCGCAGAAGCTGGCCGGTCAGTGCGGCAAGCTGAAATGCTGCCTGAATTACGAATATGATTCGTACGTGGATGCCCTCAAAGATTTCCCCGATACGGAAGTTCAGCTGAAGACCAAAAAAGGCGATGCCGCCGTTCAGAAGGTGGACATCTTTGGAAAGACCATCTGGTACGCTTACAAAGACGATCCGTCCAACCTGATTCCCATCCCGGCCGACAGCGTTGTACAGATCATCGAAGACAACCGGAAGGGGAACCTGCCGGAACAGCTGGAGGATTTTGCACGGCCTTCGGAAACGGAATCAGAGACCGATACCCTGTCCCCCGGTGAAGAAGACCTTTACCGGTTTGATCAGTTGTAAGACGTAAATCAGCTGTTGATGAGGATCTCACAGATCATATTGCCTGCATTTGCTATCCTGGCCATCGTTGCGTTCGTATCCTGCCACAGCAACCGCTTCTACGAAGCGAACCGGGCTATTGACAAAGCAGCCTGGGCTGCATACAACAACATGGCTTTCGCTGTCGTTATTGATGACACCAATGCACGGTACGACTTTTACCTGAATATCCGGAACGACGTGAATTATCCTTTCAGCAACCTGTTCCTCTTCCTGAAAACGACATTCCCCGACCAAGGGATTGCCAGGGATACCATCGAATGCCTGCTTTCGGCCCCGGACGGCAAGTGGCTGGGTTCCGGGATGGGCAGTGTGCGGTTCAACCGGTTCCTGTTCCAGGAGGGCGTGCGGTTTCGCAAAGCGGGGACCTATGTATTTGAACTTCAACAAGGTATGCGTGTTGATCCGTTGAAAGGGATCCGTGATGTCGGGATCCGCATCGACAAACACCCGGCAGTAACGCAATAGGAGATGGGAGCGAGAGGACATACGAACATTCCGGAATCAAAGGTCAGGAAGTACATCCGGGGCCTCTGGATCACCTTCTTTTCGCTGGTGGTGTTCGTTATCCTGCTGTTCATCACCATAGCCCTCGGGGTGTTCGGCAAGATGCCCAGTTTTGAAGAGCTGGAAAACCCGAAGAGCAGCCTGGCTTCCGAAGTGTATTCGGCCGACGGCAAAGTGCTGGGGAAGTATTTTATCGAGAACCGTTCCAATATCCATTACGACGACCTGTCACCGAATATCGTGAACGCCTTGATCGCCACGGAGGATGCCCGTTTTGAGCGGCATTCCGGGATCGACATCAAGGCCATCTTCCGGGTCGCTTTCGGCGTGCTCACGGGAACCTCCAAAGGCGGTGGCAGCACCATCACCCAACAGCTGGCCAAGAACCTCTTCCCGCGAAAACCGGATTACTCCTTCCCTGAGCTGGTGGTGATGAAACTCAAAGAATGGGTGACGGCCATCAAGCTGGAGCGCAATTACTCGAAGGACGAGATCCTGGCCATGTATCTCAATACGGTGGATTTCGGAAGCCAGTCGTTCGGCATCAAGTCGGCCGCCAAAACCTATTTCAACAAGACTCCTGCCGAGCTTAAGGCGGAAGAGGCGGCCCTGTTGATCGGGATCCTGCAGCGGCCGAGCTGGCTCAGCCCGGTCAAGCATCCCGAACGCGCCCTGGAGCGGAGGAACATCGTACTGGGTCAGATGGAAAAGTACGATTACCTGACCGAAGCGGAGTTTGACTCGCTGAAGCAGATCCCCATCGATATGTCGGATTACCGGATCCAGGATCATACCGCCGGACTGGCAACCTATTTCCGGGAATATCTCCGGATGGCCCTGACCGATTGGTGCAACAGCCATTCCAAATCCGACGGCACGCCGTACAATCTTTACCGTGATGGTCTGAAGATATACACGACCATCAACTCCAAAATGCAGGAGTATGCCGAAAAGGCGGTCAGGGATTACCTTGCAAAAGAGCTTCAGCCGCTGTTCTTCCGTCACTGGAAAGGATACGCCAATGCCCCTTTTGTTTTTGAGAAGAGCGTGGAGAAGAAAGAAATCAGGAATTTGATGATGCAGGCCATGCGGCGGACTGACCGCTACTACCGCCTGAAGCGTCAGAACCTCACGGACGATGCGATCCTGGAGAACTTCCAGGAACCTGTGCAGATGCAGGTCTTCTCCTGGAACGGACCTGTCGATACGGTCATGTCGCCCTGGGATTCGATCCGTTATTATAAATTCTTCCTGCAGGCCGGGCTGATGTCGGTCGATCCCCACACGGGATTTGTCAAGGCGTATGTCGGGGGCATTGATAACCGGTACTTCCAGTTCGACCATGTGAAGATGAGCAAGCGGCAAGTGGGTTCCACTTTCAAGCCTTTCCTGTACACCCTGGCGATGCAGGAGGGTGAAACCCCGTGCACGAAATACCCGAACATTCAGCCTGTCATCGAACTCTGGAACGGGGATGTGTGGGCTCCTGAGAATTCCAGCGAGGAACGGAGAGGCGAGGAGGTGACCCTGAAGTGGGCCCTGGCGAACTCAAACAACTGGATTTCGGGACAGCTGATGAAGAAATACTCCCCGCAGGATGTGATCACGATCGCCCGGAAGATGGGCATAACCAGTTATATTCCGCCGGTATACTCCATTGCGCTCGGTTCAGCCGACCTGACGTTGTATGAGATGACAGGTGCCATGGCCACTTTTGCCAACAAAGGGCTTTGGGTGGAACCGATCTTCATCACCCGGATCGAAGACCGCAACGGCAACGTACTGGAACAGTTCGTTCCGAAACAGCAGGAAGCGATCAGCGAGGAGACCGCCTGGCTGATGATCCAGCTGATGAAAGGGG
>DAIRDK010000002.1:0-33239 GCA_036796175.1 Bacteroidales bacterium
GGCGTTCCACTCGAATGAGGTCGTCTCCCCTTCGGGTGTTCCGAGGAAATACCTGTAATCGCTGTAAATGGCCGTGAAGTTCCCGAAGAGCTTGCTGTTGAATCCATGGTTCCACCGCAGTGTTCCCGTCCCGTTGCCCCAGTTGGTCCGTGCGAATCCATTCTTGAAGACGTCCCGGCCAAAATACCCGGAAAGAAAAACCTGGTCCCTGTCGCCCACCCGGTAATTCAGTTTGGCGTTGAGATCATAGAAATAAAGCTTGTTGTTCTTCAGATCTTCGTTCTTCGAGAAGGCCAGGAAGAGGTCGGCATAGGTCCTGCGGGCAGACACGATGAACGAGATCCGGTTTTTGATGATTGGGCTTTCGACGGTGAGCCGCGAAGCGATCAGCCCGACCCCTCCGGTCACCTCGAAATGCTTGTTGTTCCCTTCCTTCATCCGGACATCCAGCACCGAGGCCAGTCGGCCCCCGTATTGCGCCGGGATATCCCCTTTGTACAAGGTGATGTCCCTGATCGCATCATTGTTAAACACCGAGAAGAACCCCATGAGATGAGAAGCGTTGTACACCGTCGCTTCATCCAGCTGGATCAGGTTCTGGTCGGGGGCCCCGCCGCGAACGCTGAAGCCGCTGCCTCCTTCGCTTACCGACTGCACGCCCGGCAGCAGCTGGATCGCCTTGATGATATCCACTTCCCCCATCAGGGACGGGATCTTCTCGATCGTCTTGATGTCCAGCTTGAACACGCTCATCTCGGCTTCGGATACGTTCTTGTCCTGCTTCTCGCTGCTGATCTCCACCTCGTCGAGCACCTCGGCGTTCGGGACCAGTTCGATCATCAGCTTCCTGTTTTCCGACAGGCTTACGCTGTGTTCCTGGCTCTGGTAGCCCACGTAGGAAAACACAAGGGTATAATCTCCCGGGAGCAGTGAAATGGAATAGTTCCCGTACAGGTCAGAGGCCGTGCCTGTCTTCAGCTCCTTCACAAACACAGTGGCTCCAATCAGGGCTTCCCCGTTCGACTGGTCCGTGATCCGGCCGCTGACGGTCATTTTTTTATCCGAACCGGGATGATCTCCCAGCGCCTTACCGGCAGACAGCAGCACACATAAACATAGTATCAATATAGAGATATGATGGTTCATAAGGCCTATTTCCTGATGATCTCGAATTCCCCGCTTTCCTTCAGCTTGATGATCGTCGAGGGCTTAACCTCCCGGAGGACGTCGTGGTATAACGTCACGACATAATCGACCTGTTCCCTGATCTCGTCGGGGATCAGCTTGTAGATCAGCGGGGCGGGTTGTCCTGACAGATTTGCCGAGGTGGAGACGATAGGCCGGTCAAACCGGCGGATGAGGAGGTCGCAGAACTCGTTCTTCACCATGCGGATGGCAATGCTGCCGTCGCTTGCAATCACGTTCCTGGCCAGGTTACGGGCCTGGGGATAGATGATCGTCAGGGGGGTGTCGACACTATGGATCAAGTCCCAGGCGATCTCCGGTATGGGTCCGGTGTGGCGTTGGAGACGTGCTTCGTCTTCGACCAGGACGATCAGGCTTTTCGTTTCCATCCGTTTTTTGATCCGGTAGACCTTTGCAACGGCTTTGGGATTGGTGGCATCACAGCCGATGCCCCAGATGGTATCGGTAGGGTAGAGGATCGTTCCGCCCTGTTTCAGCACTTCGAGACATTTATTGAGATCAGTTTCCATAGTATGTTCCTTCCCGACGGAGAAAACGGCAAAATTATGGCAAAATCCGTCTGCAGCTCCGGGTCTGTTAAAAAATCCCCATCTTGCTCAAAGCCTTGCTGTTAACTTGTTTAATGAAATGGTATGTGCGCAGCGGAAATGGTGTTCCGGACACTCGTTCCGTCCGTGGAGACCGCAAGGCCTGCAGGCAAGCGGTTCATCGGTTTCCACGATGACCGAATCAGAGGAGAGCGGGCCGAATCCGAATCCGGGAACGGTGGAACAGTAGATCACGGTGACCGGAGCATCTGTTGCCGAGGCCAGGTGCATCGGGGCGGAGTCGTTTGTGAAATTCATCCTGGCCAGTTTCATGAGCGCGGCCGATTCCAGGAGCGACAGTTTCCCCGCCAGGTTAACAGCCCCCGGGTGTCCGGCGCCGGCCATGATCTCATCGCACAGTCCGGCATCCGATTTTGATCCCAGCAGGTACACCTTCGCCTCTGCAGGGACGGCTGTCAGCAGCCCGATCCACTTCTCTTTCGGAAATTGCTTGGTGAACCAGAGAGAAGCGGGAGAGAACGTATATATTCTTCCGCCGGTCAACTCCCCGATCACGGCAGCGGGAAGGGAGGCGGGACTGTAGAGCCTCGGCCCTGTAAACTCCCTGTCCGTGATCTCACTTACCAGGTCCAGGTTCCGTGACACCTCATGGATGTTCGGTTCGATGCGGTGTTTGATCTTTTTGGTAAAGAAGAAGGAGAATGGATTCTTATCGAAGCCGATCGTCATCTCCGCCCCCGATAAAGCGGTCAGGAGACCGGTGGATGCGAACCGCTGGACATTGACCACGAGGTCGTACCTGGTTTTCCTGATCCGGCGGGCTAATCTGTACAGCCCGGCGTATTTATTCCGGCTCTTGTCCCACACCAGTATGTCATGAAGGAACGGATGGCCGTCGAACAGGCTCTCGTTGCCCTTCTTGACCAGCAGGTCGATGGCGGCCCCGGGGTAAACACGGTGAAGTTTCTCCACCACCGGGGTGGCAAGGATCACGTCGCCAATGGAAGCGGTCTGGATGACGAGTACTGTGTTCAAAGCAGAGGGGTTAAACGGGGATATCGAATTCCCGCAGTGCCTGGTTGAGCGACGTCTTCAGGTCGGTGGATGGTTTGCGTCGCCCGATGATGAGGGCGCAGGACACTTGGAAATCCCCTGCGGGGAAGTGTTTGGTCACCGAACCGGGAATCACGACCGATTGAGGCGGGATACAGCCTTTGGTTTCCACCGGGATTTCTCCGGTCACATCCATGATGCGGGTGGATGCGGTCAGGACCACATTGGCGCCCAGAACGGCTTCGCGGCCAACCCGAACGCCTTCGACAACAATACACCTGGATCCCAGGAAACAGCCGTCCTCGATGATGACCGGTGCGGCCTGCACCGGCTCCAGCACACCGCCGATCCCGACCCCGCCGCTCAGGTGCACATTCTTTCCCACCTGCGCGCAGGATCCGACTGTGGCCCAGGTGTCGACCATCGTTCCCGCATCAATATAGGCACCTATGTTCACATATGAGGGCATCAACACCACGCCGGGAGAGATATACGACCCGTAACGGGCTACGGCATGGGGTACCACGCGGATACCAAGCTCCGCGTAATGTTTCTTCAGGGGGATCTTGTCGTGGAATTGAAGCGGTCCGGCTTCCGTCACCTCCATCTTGCAGATGGGAAAATAGAGGATCACCGCTTGCTTGATCCACTCATGGGTGATCCAGCTGTCGCCTGAAGGTTCCGCAACGCGCAATGCACCGGAATCCAACCGGGCGATGACCTGTTCGATCGCTTCCCGCGTTTCCGGCTGTTTCAGCAATGCCCGGTCGTCCCAGGCCGCCTGGATGATATCCCTTGTATTATCAGACATTCCTGCTGTTTGATGATCCAAAGGTAGGTAAAAAAACAGAAATTGCTAACTTTGCAAAAACATGGCATGGGAAGGATCCTCGCTATCGATTACGGCCGGAAACGGGTGGGACTGGCGGTCACGGACGAGCTCCGGATGATCGCGACCCCGCTGGGAACGGTCCCGGCCGCCGGGGTGATCACCTACCTGAAACAGTACGTTTCCGGGAATGCGGTCGACCTGTTTGTCGTTGGCGAACCGAAGGACATGAAGAACCGCCCGTCCGAAGCCGAACTTTTCATCAGGCCGTTTCTTGCGCAGTTGAAGAAGGCGTTCCCGGACATCGAAACGGTGCGGATTGACGAGCGGTTCACTTCGCTGATGGCCACGCGGGCCATCCGTGAAGCGGGGCTCGGGAAGAAAGGCAGGCAGGACAAGGCGCTGGTCGACCAGGTCAGTGCCGTGATCATCCTGCAGTCATACCTCGAAACCCTTTCCATGACACCTTAATTGTTGAAATGATGATCATGCCAGTTGTAGCATACGGACACCCTGTATTAAAGAAAGTCGCCGCGGAGATCACACCGGATTATCCCGATCTGCAGCAATTTGTCGCCGACATGTGGGAGACGATGTACGTTTCCGACGGCGTCGGCCTCGCCGCACCCCAGGTAAACCGCTCCATACGTCTTTTTGTGATTGATACCTCCCCTTTTGCCGAACATTATCCGGAAGCCAGGGATTTCAAGCAGGTGTTCATCAATGCAAAGATTTACGAAGAAGAGGGGGAGGAATGGGCCTATAACGAAGGCTGCCTCAGTTTTCCCGGCCTCCGGGAAGACATCATGCGCAAACCCGTCATCCGCATCCGCTATGTGGATGAGAACTTCAGGCCTCACGACATGCGTTTCAGCGGGATCATCGCACGCGTGGTCCAGCACGAATACGACCATATCGAAGGCATCACCATGGCCGACCGGATCAGCCCGCTGAAGAAGATGCTCCTGAAAGGCCGCCTGGCCGACATCTCCAAAGGGAATGTCGAAGTCAGCTATAAGATGATCTTTCCGGCGATGAAGAGGAGGAAGTGAAGAGTGAAGCCTGCCTGCCGACAGGCAGGAGTGAAAAGTGAATTTACACAGAGAAACTTAAAGAACAGAATCCAATGACATCCAGCATGAAAAAAGAAATCACGGCGGCTAAAGACCTGATTGCTTTCTGCGGGCTTTACTGCGGAGCCTGCCGGTCGTACCTCAACGGGAAATGCCCCGGATGCAGGGACAATGCAAAGGCCACGTGGTGCAAAGTCAGAACCTGCTGCCTGGAGAACAACCTGCTGAGCTGTGCCGACTGCAAGACCATCGAACTGCATGCTTGCAAAAAACACAACAATTTTATCTCCAAGGTATTCGGGGTGATCTTCAATTCGGACAGGGCTGCCTGCATCGGTCGGATCAAAGAGCTCGGATATGATGGCTATGCGCTGGAAATGGCATCAGATCGTAAGCAAACCATTCCCAGAAGGTAAGTGATCTTCTTCTAAAGTAAACAATCCATTTATGCAAAAAGTTCTTGCCTGTTTAGTGCTCCTGGCGGCATTCACTGCCTGCCAGCCTTCGCGTGAAAAATTGAACGAACGGATCACTGCGACGGAAAAGAGACTCTTTTCTCCTAATTCGTCGGGATTTTCGAAGGCCTCAGCCGACAGCCTGATTGCGGATTACGAATTGTTCGTCAGGGAATATCCTAAGGATACGCTGGCCCCGGTTTATTTATTTAAGGGAGCCGGGATTTCCATGAACATGGGTGAAGGAGGGAAAGCCATCGAACTTTACGACCGGATGATCAGCACCTATCCGGATCACCCGAAAGCTGCCCTGGCGCTGTTTTTCAAGGGATATGTACAGGAGAACCTGCTGAAGGACCTCGATAAAGCGAAAGAGACCTATCTCCTGTTCATTGAAAAATATCCGAATAACGAGTTCACCGACGATGCCCAGGCATCGATCAACAACCTGGGGAAGTCCCCTGAGCAGATGATCCGTGAGTTCGAGGCGAGAAAGAAGGCCGACAGCGCAGCGATTACCGGAAAAAAATAGGGATTATTCCTCCGCAAACGTACGCTCCAGGAAATCATTGAGCTGGGAGGGAGTCACGTTCTTCGTCAGCGAGCCGTCCATGCTGTAAGAGATCTCACCACGCTCTTCCGAAACGATCACGGCGATGGCGTCGGATTTTTCCGTTACCCCAACTGCCGCCCGGTGGCGGAGACCCAGGAACGAAGGCAGTTCCGGGCTCGTTGAGACCGGAAGGATGCAGCGTGCAGCCCGGATCCGGTCGCCAATGATCACCACGGCCCCGTCGTGCAGGGGAGAGTTCTTGAAGAAGATCGCTTCGATGAGGGGCTCCGAGATGCCGGAATCGATCACCTGGCCGGTCTCAACGAATGGCATGAGCTCGTTTTCGCGGGCGATCACGATGAGGGCACCCGTATGTTGATCCGACATCTTCTTGCAGGCCTTCACGATCTTGTCGATGTTGAGGTTCACCGGGTTCTCGACCCGGAACTTCCACAACCGGAACCGCTTGGTGTTGTTGCGGATGACCCTTGTGTTGCCCAGCATCAGCAGCACCTGACGGATCTCGGGCTGAAAGACCACGATCAGCGCGATCACCCCCACGCTGATGAACTGCCCCAGGATCTCTCCCAACAGCTGCATGTGGAGGGCATGCACTACCTTCCATACGAGATAGACGGCAAGGATGCCGATAAAGATCTTGACCGCCGCCGTTCCCTTCACGAGGTTGTAAACGCTATACAGCAACAGAGCAAACAGGATGATGTCGATGACGTCGACGATCCTGAGTGAAAATATTCCTGTAAGAAGGTTCAAAGTTATCGGTTATCGGTTATCGGTTATGACTACATGCTGATTGCCACATGCTACATGCCACCTGCAAAAATATCACAAATAATTCTATCCCAGTTCGCCGATCAGCTTCACTGTTTCCACCGCCTCTTTAACGTCATGTACTCGGAGGATCCTGGCTCCGTTAAGAAGGGCGATGGTATTCAGCACGGTGGTCCCATTGAGCGCGGCCTCAGGATGGATCCCGAGCGTGCGCCAGATCATGGTTTTTCTCGACATGCCGGCCAGCAGCGGGTAGCCGTGATGACTGAATTCAGCGAACCGCGACAGGATCTCGAAATTATGGCTCCTGGTCTTCCCGAAGCCGAATCCCGGGTCAAGGATGATCTTGTGGAATCCCAGTGCCTCCAGTTTTCTGACCTGGACATCGAAAAAGTAAGAGATCTCGGCCACCACATCGCCATATTGCGGGTCGTCCTGCATGGTTGCCGGAGTGCCCTTCATGTGCATCAGGACATAGGGGATGTTAAGCCCGGCAACCGTGGGCAGCATATCGGAGCTGTACATCCCGCCGTAGATGTCGTTGATCATGAATGCACCGTTCTCCGCGGCAATCCTGGCAATGGAGGGCCTGAAGGTGTCAACGGAGACCAGGCATCCCGGGTAGGCTTTCAGAATGGCCTGAACGGCCGGCATGACGCGCAACAGTTCATCCTCCTCCTCCACTTCCGCTGCGCCGGGACGGGTCGAGACTGCGCCGATGTCGATGACAGCGGCCCCCTCCTCAAGCATTCTTCCGGCCTGTTCCACCTGCGATGCGAGGTCCGGAAAGTACCCGCCATCGTAGAAACTGTCGGGGGTCACGTTCAGGATGCCCATCACGGCGGGCGTGGTGAGGTCCAGCTTCAACCCGTTGAATTCGAGGAATTCCATGGGGCAAAGGTAGGAAAAGGTGACAAGGTGACAAGGTGACAAGGTGACAAGGTAACAGGGCGAACATCGAACAACGAACATCGAATATCGAACCAAAAGTTGTTATCTTTGACCATCAAACGTCACAACCATGGGACAGAAAGCCGTAAACATCCTGCAGATCGACGTGCAGGAGCTGATCAGCAAGCTGAATGCCGCCCTCGCGGAAGAGTGGCTGGCTTATTATCAGTACTGGATCGGAGCCAGACTGATGGAAGGTCCGATGCGCAGCGAAATCGAACCGGAACTGTTGCTTCATGCGAACCAGGAACTGGGCCATGCGGTGCTTGTGGTCTCCCGGATCATCCAGCTCGGAGGGACGCCGGTCCTTCATCCTTCCGAATGGTTCAACCTGAGCCGGTGTGATTACGATGCCCCTGCAGATCCGTATGTCGAAGTGATCCTCGAGCAGAACCTCAAAGGCGAACGCTGTGCGATCCAGCGTTACCAGGAGATCGCCGATTTCACGAACGGCAAGGACTTCACCACGCACCAGATGGTCACAACGATCCTGAATGAGGAATTGGAACACGAGCAGGATATCGAGGACTGGATCAATGATATCCACCGGATGAAGGAAGACATGATGAAATTAAGAATTAATAATTAATGATTACTAGTTAATAATTTATAATACAATAGTAGTGAATGAGTTGACGATTAGGCAGTACGATGGCGTGCTGGCCGCCTGCCGGGAGATCTTTGCCGTGAAAATGAAAGATTACGGAACTGCGTGGAGAATCCTGCGGACGCCAAGCCTCACAGACCAGATTTATATTAAGGCACAGCGCATCCGCAGCATTGAGGAGAAAGGGGTAGCGCATGTCAACGAGGGGATCCGGGAGGAGTTCATCGGCATTGTCAACTATTCCATCATCGCTCTCATTCAGATGGAACTCGGCACGGAAACCGAGCTTGCCCTGGATCCGGCCAGGGGAGAGGAATTGTACAGGAATTACGGCGAAAGAGCTAAGGAGTTGATGCTCAGGAAGAACCATGATTATGGCGAAGCCTGGCGGAACATGAGGGGCAGTTCACTCACCGACATCATCCTGATGAAACTCATGCGCATCAAACAGATCGAGGATAACCTGGGCAGGACATTCATTTCCGAAGGGGTGGATGCAAATTATTACGACATCATCAACTATGCGCTCTTTGCATTAATCAAAATCGACCATGAAGGTACTTAGAACACTGTTCAGGATACTCGTAGGGCTTGTTTTCATCTTTTCCGGTTTTGTGAAAGGAGTCGATCCGCTTGGCACCGTTTACAGGATGGATGATTATTTCATCGCTTTCGGGACTACCTGGGCTATGCCGCTGTCGCTCTACCTTTCCATCTTTTTGTGCACGCTGGAATTTGTCATTGGAATCAGCCTTCTTTTTAACCTGCAGATCAAACGAACCGCCTGGATCCTCCTCCCGGTCATGACCTTTTTTACTATACTGACCTTCTTCGATGCGCTGTACAACCTGGTTCCCGATTGCGGCTGCTTTGGCGATGCGCTTAAACTGACCAACGTCCAGACATTCATCAAGAACCTTATCCTGATGGGTTTCGTGATCCCGATCTTCATCTGGAGAAAGCAATACAAACCCGTTGTCCCGGCCTGGACCCGGAACCTGGTCCTGACCGTGTTCGCGGTGATGTTTGCCGCCATGGCGGTTCATGCCTACCGCTATCTTCCGCTTATCGATTTCATGGATTGGAAGATCGGCAACCAAGTGAACAAAACGGCAGACAAACCGGTGAAATTCTATGTTACTTTCAAGAATACCAGGACGGGTGAAACACAGGAGTACCTTGCCCCCAACTATCCCTGGAATGACAGCGTATGGATGTCGCAATGGGTGTTCGTTTCCCAGCGGCCGGCTGACGAAAGTGCCGTGAACACGATGACCCTCCGGATTGAAGATGAAACCGGGGCCGATCTTACTTCTTCCATCCTGGGCATTCCGGATTATCATTTCATCGCCGTTTCATATGATCTGACCAAGGCCGACACGGGCGCCCTGATGAAACTGGAATCCCTGTACCGGCTTGCTTCCGCGGATGGGTATTCGTTCATCGCGCTGACCAGCACGCTGCCTGAGCAGGTGAATGTGATCCGGGAGCAGAACAGGCTGGACATGCCTTTTTACTTTGCCGACGACGTGATCCTGAAAACCATGGTCCGCTCCAATCCCGGGCTGATCCTGCTGAACAACGGCGTGGTTGTGGCGAAATGGCCCTGGAGGGACCTGCCGCTGTATGATGACCTGATCAGGAAATATGTAAAGGGCAGGTAGCAGATTGCAGGTGGCGGGGATAAGGTCGGACAACGAACAACGAACAACGAACATCGAACGCCGAACATCGAACAACGATCATGGTTCGTTTCATTTTAAAACGTCTTAGATACGGCTTCTGGGTACTCCTCGGGGTGGTTTGCCTGATCTTCTTCCTGTTCAACATTCTTCCAGGAGATCCGGCGCGGATGATGCTGGGACAGCGGGCGGATGTGGCTTCGGTGGAAGCGATCAACAAGGATCTGGGACGCGATAAACCGTTGCCCGTGCAGTTCCTGAATTACTTGAATGACCTCTCGCCGCTGTCGGTGCATGTCAATAATGACCCGGCGAGTTACTGGTACCTCGACCCGTCGAAGTACCGTCACCAATTAAGGCTGGTCAGACTGGGCAGTCATACGGTGGTGATCAAGGAACCCTACCTGCGGCGGTCCTACCAGTCTAAACGAGACGTGTCGGCGATCCTGGCCGAAGCCTTCGTCAATACCTCGATCCTGGCTGTTGTTTCGATGGCCTTTGCGATGATCCTCGGTATCGGGATCGGCATTCTCTGCGCCCTCAGACCAAATACCGTGTTCGACCGCACTGCCCTGGTGCTCTCGGTGTTCGGTATGTCCCTTCCTTCGTTCTTTGCCGCCATCCTCATCGCGTGGATCTTCGCGTTCCTGCTGGGCGGGCACACCGGGCTGAACATGACCGGCAGTCTCTTTTCGGTTGACGACCTGGGGCGGGGCGAGTACCTCGACCTGAAGAACCTCATCCTGCCTGCGCTTACGCTCGGCATCCGACCGCTGGCCATCGTGACCGAACTGACCCGTAACTCGATGCTGGAAGTTCTTTCCCAGGATTATATCCGCACCGCCAGGGCCAAAGGGCTGAAGAACCATACCATCCTCCTCAAACATGCGCTAAAGAATGCACTGAACCCGGTCGTCACCGCTGTTTCAGGATGGCTGGCCTCCCTGCTCGCCGGGGCAGTCTTCGTGGAATTCGTCTTCGACTGGAAAGGGATCGGAGTGGTGATCGTCAACGCACTCAACAAATACGATTTCCCGGTGATCATGGGAGCGGTCCTCTTCATCGCCGTGATCCTGATCGTGATCAACATCCTTGTAGATATCACCTATGGACTCCTCGACCCCAGGGTCAGGGTGCAATAAAAAAAGAAGAATTATGAGAAACAAGATCGTTGCAGGAAACTGGAAAATGAACAAGACCTTCCGGGAAGCGGAAGATCTCCTGAATGAATTATATGAAGGGTTGGAAACCCTCGACCTGGGTTCGGTGCAGGTGATCCTGTGCGTACCTTTCCCTTACCTTGAGCTGGCCACCGATTTTGCCGAAGACACGCGGTTCATGGTGGGTTCGCAAAATGTAAGCGACCGCGACTGGGGCGCTTTTACGGGTGAAGTCTCGGCGCCTATGCTGAAATCTCTGGGTGTCGACTTCACCGTTATCGGCCACAGCGAGCGGAGGAAATATTTTAACGAGTCGGCGGAATTCCTTAAGGGAAAGACCGAGACTGCGCTGCGCCATGGGCTGGGCCCGATCTTTTGCTGCGGGGAGGTCCTGCCCGAACGCGAAGCCGGGAAGCATTTCGAGATCGTGAAGACTCAACTCGTGGAATCCCTGTTCCACCTGGCGCCTGAAGATTTCCGCCAGGTGATCATTGCCTATGAGCCCGTGTGGGCGATCGGCACAGGCGTCAATGCCACCCCCGGTCAGGCGCAGGAGATGCACGCCGCCATCCGTTCCTGGATCCGGGAAACCTATGGCGACAAAACCGCGGACGAAACGATCATCCTGTACGGTGGGAGCTGCAACGCCTCCAATGCCGGGGAACTCTTCGCGCAACCTGATGTGGACGGCGGTTTGATCGGCGGAGCCTCACTAAAGGGGGAGGAGTTTCTGCAGATCATTAAAGCTGCCGGAGCAAAGGAGGGGTAAACGTAGTACGTAGTACGTAATACGTAGTACGTACCACGTCCCACGAACTACTTTTTACGTAAAATCTCCTCCATCATCTCAATCTGGACCTGCTGTATCTCCATCAGTTCCTGTTGCTGGTGCAGGATCAGGTGATCGAGTTTTTCATGGATCAGACGGACCTCGAGTTCCGATTTCAGGTTGATCATATAGTCTTTCCTTGCCCGTTCACGGTCCTTTTCCTCCTGCCGGTTCTGGCTCATCATGATCACAGGCGCCTGGAGAGCGGCAATGCAGGAGAGGATAAGGTTCAGGAGGATGAAGGGATAAGGATCGAATGCTTTGTTGGCGAGCCAGAAAATATTCACGCAGATCCAGAGAACCAGGAATCCCATGAAGAGGAGGATGAAGGTCCAGCTGCCGCCGAAATCCGCGACCTTGTCGGCCACCCGCTGACCGAGAGTCAGTTTCTGCCGGTCGTCGCCGTCGAGCTTGTCGGAAAGAACGCTGCCCTCCTTCATCGAATTGAGTACCTCGTTTTCCAGTTCGGAGAGTTCGCCCATCTCACGCACCATAAGTTCGGATATGTATTTCTCCCGGTACCGGTTCAACTCGCTGATGGCAAGGAAATGATCATCGCCGAAATCGGGGTGGTCCCTCCGGATCAGTTCCAGGATCCCCGGTCTGACCGCAATTCCCTGGACCTTCTCGGAATCAGGGAATGTTTCTTTCGACAGGTCGCTGATGAATGTATCCATGGCTTTATTCTTGGATAAAACGGAGTTTGTTATCTTCAACCAGGTACATCATCGGAGCGATCGTGATCCGGGGGTAGCGCAATCGCAGCCGTCGGGCTTCAGATAGCGTAAAATCGATCTCGTTACCGATCTCGAACATCGGGGCGAAGTTCATGAACTGGTTCTCCGCCTGCTCACGATCCCAGCCGCTGGCCTGGATGAGCCCGAGGATGAATGATTCCTTCTTTGACATCAGGTTCACCATACCACAATGGTTGTGCCCGATCAGCGCGATGTGGCGGACTCCGCCGATGGCGATCGCAAAGGATACCTTAAACTCGCTGAACCGGAGGTTGGCCCCTCCCGACCTGATGATGAACGCAAAATTCTCGGGAATGTGCAGATGTTTGCGGTTATCCATGCACATCCCCGCCAAAAGCTGCGCGGTTTGATAAGTTTCGAAAGGCCGGCCGAGATTATGGTATTCCACCAACAGGCCAATGGGTGTACCGCGGTAGTCGGACGGGATATCCGCTTCACTCAGGATATGGATCAGTCGCTTCATGGTTTCTGTTTTACCGGATAATGATTTTACAGGCCGATCGACTGTGATCCGTATTCATCCTGGCGATGTAAATGCCTGGTTCCAGGTTGCGGACATCAATACTGACTGTTTCATTTCCGCAAGCGAAAGTCATCCGGATCCGGCCTGTACAGTCCAGGATCTCCAGCAACCCGGGCCGGGATGCCGTCACGGTGATCCGGTCGCCGGCCGGGTTTGGCCGGATCATCAGATCTTCCGGAATTCCCGGCTCCTGTTCCGGGACCGGCGTCATGGTCGAATCGCTGAGGTTGGACCTGCGGCGGACATCATGCTGGAACATCGTCCAGGCCGGGCCGCGTCCTGCACCAGCCGAGATCATGTAGCCCCTGCCGTAATTATCCTGGAAGTTGGGGTACTCGGTATGACCGCCTACCAGGAAAATATCAATGGTATTGTCATTGTCGAAGTCGGCGATCACCGGTGCATGGTCGATCTCAAACGGATTGCCGTAATGGGCGGCCAGGTCGAGGTTGAAGATCACCGAGCCGTCATCGCCGTGCAGCGCGATCACCTTCCCGTTACTCGTTCCGAACGCCAGGTCGGGCATGTCGTCCCCGTCGATGTCGGCGATGGCGACTCCGCGGAATGCATTGCCATTACCGGGGATGGGGTAATACCAGTTGAGATCGCCGCCGGAGGTTAAAGAGCCCACACCCCACGCGTCACAGAAGACCACCTCGCTGAGCCCGTCGCTGTCGAGATCGGCAATGGAAGCAGGTGCGCCGATGTAATAGTCGCCCTGGTAGTCCCAGGCTTTGCTGCCATCCTCGCCATTGAAGACGTACAGTTTGCCGTCGTACGACCCGATGACCAGTTCGGGCTTGCTGTCACCGTCCAGATCGGCCACGGCGGTTCCATGGTAAACGACGTCAGGAAGCGGTTCCGACCACATCAGGGAGTGATCGGTTCCCCGGTAAGCATAGACCCTGCTGGTGTCGTTCCCGAACGCCCAGGTGGCCACCACGAAAGCAAGGTTCCCGTCGCCATCCAGGTCTTCGATAGTGGGGGCTGTCTGCACCCAGGAGTTGTTGTTCACGGTAAGCGACCAGGCCACACTGCCATTTTCGCCGTTGATACACAGTACATGCCCGTCGAACCCGCCGTGCAGGATCTCCGGATTGACGTTCCCGTCCAGGTCGGCCACGGTCGGCGGGGAGTCGCTCCCTGCCGTTGGCGTTTGCCACTGTACGGCCCCGTTCGAGCCCCGGAAGCAGAAGGTCTTCGGGTTGCAGGAAGAGGGTACGATCACCTCGAGGCTGTCATCGCCGTCCATGTCGTACAACACCGGGGCCACGTCGTTACAGCCTTCCGCTCCTGCAGGATGAGTATTGTATTTCCACAGCAGGGATCCGTCCTCGGCATTCAGTGCGTAAACACAGCTGTCGTTCCGGTAACAGCCGAAGACGACCTCGAATCGCCCGTCGCCGTCGATATCGCCAGCTGCGGTCTGCCCGAATGAAGCATCATGGGTGTCAAACCACCATTTGATCTGCGGGAACTGGGCTTCTGCCTGAACAAAACATAAACATATAAGGAAGGTTACAATGGTCTGTTTCATGCCTTGCTTTGATTTAGTTCTTACAGATCCTGGTGCGGAGGGTCTGCTCGCCGATTTGAACCGTAACCAGGTACATCTGCTTTGCCAGGGGCCGGAGGTTTAATGTCGTTTCATTCTTTCCAGTCACAATCCCGAGGACCTGCCGGCCTGTCATGTCCGAAATCGTTATGGTCTTCACTCCGGGAAGGTTCGTTGAGATGGTTAACAGACCATCGGTGGGATTCGGGTATGCATCCAGGGAAATGGGTTCCTGTGGTTTGATTTCCCCGTTTCCGGTCACCAGGCAACTGCTTTGATACCCGTCTTTCGCTTGATAGGTCGGGTACGTATTGGGATCAACGATCTCGAACGTGACACTCCCGACATAGTAGGGCAGCGTGCTTCCTGCCTGGGTGTAATAAACGTTGACCGAATAGTGGCCGGGGCGAAGTGAATCGACGGTCACAGACAAGTTGAAGTCGCAATAGCAGTAAGCCCAGGCCCCGACGTCCTTCTGCAACCATTTCAGGGTATTGCCGGTCAGGGTGGTCACATACATCTCATAGACCGCCCCGCAGTTTCGATTCGCCGTATCGTCACGGAGAATGACCGTATCCCCGTGAACCTCGGCTGTCAGCTTATCTTCAAGCGGCAAGGCAGACTGTCCCAGGCCGATCAGGGGAACCAGGTACAGCCCAAAGCAAATGAACTTTTTCATTGGCCCGATTAATAAGTACACCCCCTAAAGATACAGTAATTTTTAATGAATCGCAGCACCTCAATATGCTATCATAACTTTTCACTCCTGCCTGTCGGCAGGCAGGCTTCACTCTTCACTCTTCATTCTAATAAGCGTTTCTTTTTCCAGTTCACACCACCTCGCCAGGGTGTCGTTCGCCGATTTCACGGTCCAGTCGCGGGTCCACTCATAGGGCCAGGCTTGTCTGATCACTTCGGGCAGGTCCTTTTCTTCAATGAAGCCAGGGATCAGGGTAGCGGTCTGGTACTGATCCACCGGCCCGGGGACGATCACGGCGTCGGCCAGGTCTTTCAGGCGGATGGAACCGTAGCCCATGGTGTAGTAGGTGAGGGTGTCGGTCCGGTTGCCGAGGGGCGATTCCGTTGTGATGAAGCCGTAGGTTCTTTGTTTCTGCGGAAGGGATGCCGTAACCGAGTCGATCACGCCGTTAAATGGCCGCATAAATGTAACGCCCAGTTCCGGCTTCCTGGAGAGCGGAGCATAGAGGTAGATAGTCGCAGTCCGGGCCGGGTATTTGAGGTAGCATGCGGTCCCTTCGCGGTCGTTCTCGAACCGGATGAACTTCCCGTCGATGACGATCGGGTGCCGGAATTTGGAGAAGGCGTGGTGGAGCCCGCAATAGACAAGCGCCTTCTGCCCCCGGTCGAGGGCCTCGGTCTCGATCACCTGCAACCAGGTCTTGTTGTGCTCAAAGTCCCAGAAAGCCCTTTTCTTGTCGTGGTTATTCCAGTCTTCGGGTGTTTGAATGGCCTCGTAGTTGATATCGGGCATCACGCCGATGATGCGGAACGGTGGTTCGCCGGCTTTACGGTGGCGGTTCACCTCCCAGGCGGCGCGGAAGTTGTCGGCATACTCCTGCCAGGCCCAGTCCCACTCCGACCGTCTCAGCATGTCGTACACCAGTTTTTCGTTGTAATCCGGGGCGGTCAGGAGGGAATCGGAGAGGCGGGTGTCTGAATAGTTGGTGAACTCGTAAAACAGGACATGTACGCCTTGTTCCTGTAAGACAGGGATCAGGCTGCTTACGAACTCCACCTGTTGTTTGATGCGGTGACTCTCGCCCAGGAAGAGGACGTCGTATTGCCTGTACAGGTTGGCCATCAGTTCGGGGATGGGTTGGAGGGACAGGGACCGGGAAGTGTTGGTTCGCCGGCCGGGGGTTGAGGAGGCCAGGAGGAGGGGGAGAAGCAGCAGGAGGAGTATATGGGTCATGGGTTTGTATGTTAAACTACCCTTCATTTACTACTGGCTATCTCCTGGATCAGGCAGCCGTCAAGCTTGTCTAAAAACCGTTCGTCGCGCAGGCCGGTACGGTTCATCATCATCACGCTGCCGATGCCCAGGTCCCGGTAAATCCGGAGTTCGCAGTAATAGCCCCCGCCCCCGCCTGCATGGGTGAAGTAGGTGTTTCCATGCAACTGACCGGTAAACCAGGCCAGGCACATTCCGGTGGGTTTGCCGTTATTTGTGCGGTTCTCCGTAAACATGCTGTTTAGTCTTTCGTCGGACAGCAGGCAACAACCGGGTTTTAGCAGTTCGCGGATGTATTTAACGAAAGCACCGGTTTTCCCGTTCAATCCTCCGTAAGGGGTTCCATTCACATAGAAAGGTTTGAACGGACGCCAATGGCCCTGCGGCGCTTCCATGTATTTTGATTTGTCAATGAACATACCGAGGATCAGATCCGACGGACTGAATTTCCGGTGATACCCGTTAGCCTTGATGGCATTCACGGAAGTCACGAAATCAAGATCTTCCGGGAGAATGCCCAACCTTTGAACCAGGTTGTTGCGGATATAGTCTTCGTAGCCCGATCCGGAGACCTGTTCGATCACTTGTCCCAGCAGGATATACCCAAGGTTGGAATAGCAGAATTTTTCATTCGGTTTTGACCTGGTTCTCCGGTTTTTTGTGATAATCCTCCCAAAGAACTCATTCCTGTCATAACCATCATGTTCAACTGCCAGGTGGATCCAACTCAATGGCACAGGATTGGGAATACCTGCCGTATGGGTGAGCAACTGCCTGATGGTTATCTCGTTTGAGTAGGGAAATCCGGGCAGGTATTCTATGACCGGATGGTCGATATTCAGCAGGTTCTTCTCTGCCAGCTGAAGAATGGCGATCGCAGTGAACGTCTTGGTGACGGAATACCAGTTGTAAACTGTGGGTTCACCGGGTTCGATCATTTTCTTTATATCGGCAAGCCCGTATGAAAACCTGTGTATTATGTTGTTTTGATCGAATATCATGTACTGGACCGACGGAGCATGATGTTTTTCCACCTGTCGGGTAAGGATATCATCGATGGTATTAAAGTTTCTATTCACAGCTTCTTCTATGAGATCGGTTATATTTTGTAATACCTGTGTTCCTTGCTCTAATCTTTCAGACAGCGTACACTGAAATTATATTCCTTGAACTGGAGGTCGAGGAAGCTGGTTGGGTCGTTGTAGGTCATTAAACGGCTCCGGGCCCTCTCGCTGTCTACCTGAGTGGAAGTCCACCAGTAACCGCCGGAACCAAGGAACTCGTACAACCCAAGGGAATATCTGCAGCCGCCGGGCTTTCCGCCGAAACCGTACAGGTCGGTCCCGTTGCCATTTTCATCCCAGTCGCTGGTTGACTTCAGGTTCTTCGCGGCATCGAACCCGCGGTAATCTGACAGTCTGTCCCACTCGGGATCACCAATCCCGTACTGACTGTCCGCAACGCCTTCAAGTACCATCCAGTCTTCATCGGTCGGCAGGTGCCAGCCGGGAGGGCATATCCCCTGAGTTCCCTGCTGGGTGTTATATTTCATCATCTCGCGCCAATTGTACATCCCGCCATACTTGGTGCAGCTGTCAGGCCTGTCGAAGTAGCAGTATTTCTCTATGATCCCGTTATCGGTTTGGGCTGTTGCCTGGCCGAGCATCACGCCTGCGTTCAGGTTCTCCCTGAACCAGCACTGGCTGAAGATCTGGATAGTATTGTATACCTGTCCTTCGAACTCCACCGTGGGAGTTCCCGGACAGGGGATGTTGGTGGCGTACTGGAAAGTATATGTGGTGCTGTCCATGGGAGTGCAGGCGATGCCCGATTCCAGCCCCGTCGAATACCCAATGCAGAGCAGTTCGTTCCCGGGGGTGAAAATGAATTCTTGGAGATCGGTACTTGCCTTTATGCCTGTGGGTGAAGAAGTACGTCCAATGTATTCAAGGGACAGCGAACGGGTGCCGGCCGACCGGTTCACGATCCTGATGCTGCAGATCAGGCCTTGCCATTCTACGGAGAGGAAATAGAATTCACCGCTGCCCGGGGTCAACCGGAAGGTGTGTATCCCTTCCTGCAGTAATCGCACATTCCGCAGCAAAGTTCTTCCTTGCAGATCGGTTATGAGGATGCATGCATTATCCCTTTCGGGGATATACACTGAAATTGAGGTTTCGTCTGTCACCGGGTTCGGGTGGTTCTGGAATACCCGGAGCGGTTTGTCGCTGTTGCCGGTTTCAGAAATGCCGCTGTACTGGATCGAAATGGTCGTATCGGGCCACAGCAAAACCGTATCACACCCCCTCGTACGGTTCATGATCCTGATGCTGTCAAGCTGAACCCGGGCTGTATTGTCAATCCCCGTGAAGATGAGTTCGAGCGCAGGTTTTTGTCCGGATGCATCCAGGGCAAGCAATGAAAGAAGGAAAGCTGAAACGAACGTTTTGATACAATCCATATTCCATGAGTTGTTCTTTTTCTTCTGATATTTTCTTCATTCTGGTCCTACTTGTTGTCAGGATTTCCAAACCAATGCAACTTTCCCTTTTGTATGCATGGCTTCGATGTAGCGCAAGGCTTCGGGGATCTCTTTATATGACCAGGTCTTCTCAATGTGAACTTTAATTTTCCCGTCCCGGATCCATGTTGCCAATGTTTCCAGATCCTTCGTGTTGGCTTCTGCGGTAAACTGGGCCAATGGAAATTTGCTGAACGGTTTTTTCAACAGTACCGAGATCATGTGTCCCAGGGTAGTGAAGCCGACCATGACGCCTCGCTGTCCCATCCGTTTATAATCTTTATGGAAAAGGTTGCCGTTCGTATCCACGATCAGGTCGTATTTCCCCTGGTGCAGGTGAATGTTTTCTTTATCGTAGGCGATGACCTGGTCAGCGCCCAATGTTCTGACAAAGTCCGCGTTTCTGTCCGAGCAGACCGCTGTGACTTTTGCGCCAAATGCCTTTGCGATCTGAACGGCAAAATGGCCAACGCCGCCCGAGGAGCCGTTGATCAGGACCGATTCGCCTTCCCTGAGTTGTCCGTGCGTGGTGAGTGCCTGTAAAGCGGTGACACCGGCAATGGGGACGCAGGCCATTTCAGGAAAGCCGGCACCGTCAGGCATCAGCGCACAAACAGAAGCCGGGGCACACACGTATTGGGCAAAAGCGCCGCCCTGCAAGTTCTCTCCGAATACCCGGTCGCCTGCCTTGAACGGACCGGCGGTATTTCCAACGGCTTCGACGATCCCCGAAAAATCAGCTCCCGGGATGCTGCCTTTGGGCCTGAACAGCCCGAAAGAGAATCGGGCAAAGAACGGCTTTCCCCGCAGAATGTGCCAGTCGGCGGGATTGGCTGAATTCGCCATGACTCTGACCAGGATCTGATCCTCCTTCACGACCGGTTTCTCCACCTCCTGCAGCCGGAGAACCTCCGGTCCGCCGTATCTTGTACGTGTATATGCTTTCATGTTGTTGTCTCTGGTATAAATCATTTCTGGTAAACGACTTGGCTGCTAGACGCTTCGCCGCAAAACACAGTAGGGGATTTCCTTTGTAGATCGTTTCATTATCCTTATAATTTATAGGTTTTGTGAATGATGGTGCTCGGAGACCTGCCCCTATTGTGGTTAGCGGCTCGTTGTGCATGCGAGCAGGTACTATTTCTTTTTTACTAAAATAACAGACCTGTTAAGAAAGGATTTCGGTCTATCTATTATCTCAAATCCAATTCCTTTTACTTTATTTAGCATGTTTTCAAAAGATTTTCCTGAAACATGAAACATGGGTTCTACAATTAGAATTCTTCCATTCATTTGTAAAATTGAATATAACTCCTGAAATAGTTTATCATGATTTGGCACTTCGTGAATCATATAAAATGCAAGAATAAAATCGATTTTTTCTGTAATCCCGATATTTTCCTCCTGGCACTGATGAAAAATAATGTTGGATTCTAATGCAGTTCCTTTAATTTTTTGTCTTAACTTTTCAAGCATTCCCTTCTGCAAATCAGCTGCAATGACTTTTCCTGTGTTATTAAGCATTCTTGCAATTTCTATTGTAAAATAGCCTGGACCACACCCTAAATCAAGTACCGTCATTCCTTCTTTAATATGCGGTTTTAACACGTTATTCGGATTTTGTATTATCCTCCTGATTTTATTGTCTAATCCAGCCGCATATTCTACAGGACAAATTCTTTTGTTTTTATCTTTATTCATAATTTCTTATTTTAAGTGTCAATACGAAGTATTGTCTTTTGCATGAGGTACAACGCTCGTATGACTCTTATATAAGTGTTTTCTGTCCCTGAACGATGTGATTGTCTAATGTTATTTGTCTAACACGGCCGGCAACTGAATGGTTGCCGGTTCAGGAGCACATCCAAATATAATAAATAATTAAATATTCTGACAATTGGGAATAAATTCTAATTTTCACTTCTTACTCTTCACTTTTCACTCTTCACTACCAGAATGCAACCCTTCCGGGGTTGACGTGGTTCCCCGTTCCCCATCGTGCTACCATAATTGAACCCCTCCGGGGTTCGCGCGCTGCCTCAACTTAAGCCACCTGCCACCTGCAATCCCATCATCCTGCTGTCCCGCCATCCCGCTATCCTGCCATCCCGTTATCTCGTCATCAGGCAATAGGCAATAGCAATAGGCAATAGGCGATAGGTTTTCACCGGCGTCGTAATCCGTCTTTCGTAATTGAGAGATCCGCTTCAGGATCGAGGGAGATTTGAGTTTCACCCTTTTTAGGATCTCAGAACACCGTTTCCCCCTCGATGAACCACGCGATGCCAAAGCTTTCAACGGCGCCCGATGCGGCCACCAGCAGGGCGATGACCATCGCCATATAAGCCAGGCAGCCCAGGTACCCCGCGGCGGAAAAGGAATGAAATCCCTTCCTGAACCCACTTACTTTCAAAATCGTGACGGAGTAAGGAAAGTTGGCGTCGTTGCACACGTTGGTGATATTGTCCGTGGGGAACAGCACTACACACAACACAAAGAGCACGGCAATGGTGGAGATGATGAAGTCAACGGGATCAGGACCTTTGTAAATGATCAGGTAAGTTACATCGAAATGGTTGATTTTGGGTCTGAGTAGGTATAAGTAATTACTTAGTTGTTGTGACCCTGTCACCCTGTGACCCTGTCACCCTGTTACCTTGTCACCAAAAACCCCTACATTTGTCCTGAACCACCACCTGAAGGGTCGAAAGTTATGGAATATCTTGAAATTCAAATAGAAAACGTAGCTCCTGAGAAATCGGAACGGCTCACGGCCGCACTGATGGATACCGGCTGTGAGAGCTTTGCCGAGGAGGAGGGACGATTTTGCGCCTATATTCCTGTCCATGTCTATGATGAGAATAAGCTGAAACAGGTGCTCGGATCGGTGCTGGGATTCGATCATGCAAGGTTCTCGGTGAACCGGCTGGAAGACAAGAACTGGAACGAGGAGTGGGAAAAGAGTTATGAACCGGTGCTGATCGGCGGGAAATGCCTCATCCGGGCTCCCTTCCATCCGCCGGTCAGCGGGGTGAAATACGATATCGTGATCGAGCCGAAAATGTCGTTCGGAACCGCCCACCACGAAACCACCGCACTCCTGATCCAATGGCTGCTGGAGGAACCGGTCGCCGGTAAGCACGTCCTCGACATGGGCTGCGGCACGGGCGTGCTGGCCATACTGGCCGCCAAACAGGGAGCGAAAGAGGTGAGGGCTATCGACAACGACGAATGGGCTTACCGGAATGCCAGCGAAAACTGCCTCAGAAATAATGTGCCCCACGTCCACGTTATCCATGGTGATGACGGCGCCATTCCGTGGGGCCCTTTCGATGTGATCCTGGCCAACATCAACCGGAACGTCCTGCTCGAACAGATCCCTGTCTATGACAGGGTGCTTGGGGCAGGAGGATTGCTCTACCTGAGCGGCTTCTACCAGGCCGACTTGGAAGTGATCCGGGAACAAGCCGGGGCGTGCGGCTTCGATTACGTGGACTCCAGGGAGAAGAATGGCTGGCTGGCGGTAAAATTCCTGAAATGACCCGGCGGAAGATGATCAGATATATCCTTGTCCTGCTGTTGCTCGTGCCCTGTTTTCGGGCCGGCGCGCAGCAGATGACGAAGTTTTCCGGCGACTCGACCAGGTTCATCGGGGAACTCAACCAGCTTTTCTCCACCCTGAGCGATGAAGACCGGAAGATCGTCGAACAGGAGATGGTCACGTTCGTCATGAACTGGAACGCCGAAAAGTTCGACCCGTCAAAGAAACAATGGATCTATACGCTCACCGGCCAGATGCTGAAGAAGAAACTGCGTCCCTTCCCCGACATCTATAATTACCTTCGCGCTCTCGATGCGTTCCTGGCTACCGGCCAGCCCGATCGCTCCTTCTACGACTGGTCCGGGATTCTTGGCAAACTCTGCGAATCGAAAAATGCCCGCAACCTGGTGTCGTTCATCGAGCAGACCCGAAGCCTCTTCGCGGGAAACATGCTCTACCAGAGCGCATCCACCACGTGGACGGCATCGTCCAAATCGTTTGCCTTTTCCTATGATACCGTTCCCGTGATCCTTTTCAATACCACTGACCTGGTCTGTTTTTCCAACCGCGACAGCCTGACAATCTACGATACCCGGGGAAGGTATTACCCGCTCACCACGAAATGGTACGGGCAAGGGGGCAAGGTGGACTGGCGGCGTGCCGGGCTGGACCCGAACGTCGTCTTCGCCATGCTCGGAGATTACCAGGTGCAGATGAAATTCTCCAAATACACGGCCGACTCCGCCGGGTTCTATAACCGGAAATATTTCTCCTCTTCACTGCAGGGGCAGCTCATCGACAAGGTCCAGGCCGACATGGACGAGGAGAAGGCATCGTACCCGCGGTTCCATTCGTATGAAGGATTTCTCGGGATCCGGAATATCTTCAACAACATCGATTTCTACGGCGGGTTTGCCATGGAAGGAGCGCGGGTCATGGGCTTCGGCGACAAGGACCGGGACGCGGTGCTCATCTTTCACAAGGACGACCGGGAATTTCTCACGGCCCGGTCCAAGCATTTCGTGATCCGCCCCGACCGCATCAACTCGGGACTCGCTTCGGTCTCCATCTATCATGACGAAGATTCGATCTACCACTCGGGATTGCAGTTTAAGTACCTCGACGAGCAGAAAGAGCTCTCGATGACCAAGGATGAGCGCGTCGCGGTGATCAGTCCCTGGTTTGACTCCTATCACGACATCGAGATCTACTGCGAAGCCCTCTTCTGGAAGACCAACCAGAATGTCATCTCCTTCGGCGTGGAACGCGGCCCGGGCACAGAGGGGAATGCGGTCTTCGAATCGGACAATTATTACTCGCTGGAACGTTATGAACGGCTCCAGGGCATCGACCTGTTCAACCCCCTGGATGTCATCAAACGTTATACCGACCGCAAAAAGACCAGGGAATTCACGCTCGATGAGATCTCCCGGTACATGGAAAAACCGCCCGACCAGGTGGAAGGGCTTCTGCTCCTGCTGAATGCCCGGGGATTTCTCATCTATGACATGGATGACAAACGGGCCGTGGTCAAGGACAAGCTCGTACACTACGTGGATTCGAAGAATGACAAGACCGACTACGACATCATCAACATCAGCTCCTCCGTGGCGGGAGAAAACAACGCCGTGCTCAACCTCGAGAACTTCAACCTGAAGATCCTCGGCGTGAAGCGCATCCTGCTGAGCGATTCCCAGCAGGTGTTCGTCTATCCTGCAGCCGGCGAGGTGGTGATGCAGAAGGACCGTAACTTCTCTTTCTCCGGGAAGGTGGAGGCCGGGCTGTTCGACTTCTACGGGAAAGGATTCTCGTTTGATTACGGCAACTTCAGGCTGACGATGCCCTCCATCGACACGATGGAGTTCTATACCCGGAGTAATAAAAAGGATCCAAAGACGCAGGAGTACCAGATGGTGAAGGTGAGATCACAGCTGAACCACTTCTACGGGCAACTCCTGATCGACGCCCCCGATAACAAGTCGGGACGAAGGGTGCTGGACCAGTACCCCGTGTTTGTGAGCAGTGACACCGCCCGTGTCGACTGGGATAAAAACTACGTTTACAACGGCGTATATGATAAGGACCGCTTTTATTTTGAAGTATTGCCGTTCACGCTGAGCAGCCTGGATAAGATGGTCCCCGATACCCTGCGGTTCGACGGCGTGCTGACCTCGGCTGGCATCTTCCCCGGCATCCGGGAGAAACTGAAGGTCCGTCCCGATTACTCGCTCGGTTTTGAGAAGCAAACACCCCCGGACGGGCTTCCTGTCTATACGGGTAAAGGAACCTTTATCGCGAAAGTCGACCTGAGCAACCAGGGATTGAAGGGGGAAGGCACGTTGAGATATCTCAATTCCACCTCGGTGGCTGACAACTTCATCTTTTTCCCCGATTCCATGAAGGCTGTGGCACGTACGTTCACTACTGCCGAGCAGCTCGCCGCAGTGGAATACCCGTCAGTCGCCGGCGATTCGGTGGTTGAGTATTGGATGCCCTACCAGGACTCGATGTCGGTGACGACCATCAAAAAGGAACTGGCCATGTACAACAGCCAGTCGACCTTTGCGGGCACGCTGTCCCTGACTCCAGGCGGGATGATGGGCAACGGCACCATCAAGATCCGCGATGCCGAAATGGATTCCCGCGGATTCAACTTTAAGCAGCATACCTTCGATGCGCTGATCGCCAATTTCAGGATCAAATCGTATGACCTGGCCGCACTCTCGATATCGACCCGGAATTACCGGACCCACTTCGACTTCGAACTGAGGCGCGGTGAATTTAAATCCAATGTCGGGATCTCGCGGATCGAGTTCCCGTTCAACCAGTATATCTGCTCGATGGACCGCTTTGACTGGATGCTCGACAACGAAGAGATCACCCTGATGAACGAAGCCTCTGGCCAGGCTTCAGCCGATACGGTCAGTATGGCCGGGCTGATCGATGTGGGATATACCGGTTCCGAGTTCATTTCGGTGAGGCCCGACCAGGACTCGCTTCGCTTCTTCGCGTTGAAGGCCCGATATAACCTCAAAAGCAACGTGATCAATGCCGAAGAGGTGAAGATCATCAAGGTGGCGGATGCAGCCATCTTCCCCGATTCCGGGAAAGTGAGGATCATGAAGGACGCCCGCATGGAAGTTCTGCATAACGCCGGGATCATTGCCAATACCACGACCCGGTACCACAACTTTTACCAGGCAGATGTCGCCGTGGCTACCCGTCACAAGTATGATGCGAAAGGGTTCTACGATTACGTGGATATCACCGGCGACCGCCAGCAGATCTACTTCACGCGCATCGCAGTGGACACCTCGGGTACGACCTTTGCCAAAGCCAGTGTCAGCGATTCGGCCCGGTTCCGCCTGTGTCCGCAGATCGGGTTCGAAGGGGACATCCTGCTTGACGCCCCGGAGAAGTTACTCACATTCGACGGTGGCTACCGGCCCATTCCCGGCTGCGAGCCGTTGCAGCCCCAGTATGTACGCTTCACCGCGCCGGTTGACCCACAGCATGTCCTGCTGCCGGTCGATCCCCAGCTGAAGAACACGGTCAGGGAGAACATCACGGCCGGCCTGATGATGTCGAACACCCAGGGGAGGATCTATCCCATTTTCTTCGAGAAACGGAACAGCTTCAGCGATTCGGTCATGGTCCAGGCCTCCGGGTTGCTGGATTACCAGCAGGAATCGAACTCCTTCCGCATCACTCCCAAGGAGATCGCCGTGGCAGGCGGCGCCGAAAATACGTTGCAGCTGAGTTTGGATCAGTGCGTCCTGAGCGGAACAGGGACGGTCAATGCCGGCATGAATCCCGGGAACCTGAAGATGGAGACCTGGGGGACGATCACTCATTACATCCTGCCCGATTCCACCACGATGAAGATCGCCATCGCGCTGAACAACCCGTTCAATGACGAGGCCTTGCTGAAGTTCCGGCAGCAGCTGACGACGGTGAACCTGCCCGGCGTCAGCCTGCTGAACACCCCCTATGCCAATGCTTTGGCCACCAAGGTGAACCGGAACGACCTGAACAACCTCCGGACCGAGATCGAGCAGTTCGGCCGGTTCAGGCGGTTCCCCGAAGAGATGAAACGCACGATCTTCTTGTCCGAAGTCACCCTGAGCTGGGACAGCACGGCCAAAGCCTGGGTCTCGCGGGGGCCGATCGGCATCGGCAGCCTCGGTGACGAGCTCATGCCGAGGTATGTGGAAGGCAAGGTCGAGTTTGTCAAGAAGCGGAACGGCGACGACTTCACCTTCTACCTGCAGCTCACCGATAACATCTGGTACTTCTTCAATTATCGCAACAATATTTTCCAGAGCATATCCTCGAACCAGGAGTACAACGACCTCATCATCCAGGCCCAGCAGAACGGCGCCGAACAGAAGCGGGTGGATAAGGAGGCTAAGGGGTACAGGTATACGATATCGACGGAGAGGAAGAAGAGGGACTTTTTGAGGAAGTTCGAAACATTGGAATAGTGACAGGGTGACAGGGTGACAGGGTGACAGGGTGACAGAGTGACGGGATAATTCGAGAAATCGTGAAATCGTGAACTAAATGTGGCTGATACCGGTTGAAATCCTTATTGCGTACCTGATCGGTGCGATCCCGACGGCTGTTTGGGTAGGAAAAATATTTTACGGGCTCGACATCCGCGAGCATGGCAGCGGGAATGCGGGGGCGACGAATACGGTCCGGGTGCTGGGGTACAAAGCCGGGATCCCGGTCCTGCTGTTTGATGTGTTTAAAGGCTGGGCGGCAGTCCAGATCGCCCTGCTCTTTCCCCCCGGCCAGTTCTCTCCCGATCTGCTGATCTACCTCCGGATGGCGCTGGGAGTGGCGGCTGTCCTGGGGCATGTGTTCCCGGTGTATGCCGGTTTCAGGGGAGGGAAGGGGGTAGGGACCCTCGCCGGCGTCGGGATCGCCCTCTACCCGTTGGCGTTGCTCATCGTCCTGGGGGTGTTCATCATCACCCTGGCGATGACGCGCTATGTCTCTGTCTCTTCGATCCTTGGAGCGCTGGTCTTCCCCCTGGCGGTGGTCTTTGTCACCGGGCAGCACCACCCCGGGCTGGTGATCCTGAGCGTGCTGGTAGCCGTGTTCGTACCCCTCACCCACATGAAGAATATCAACCGGTTGCTGAAGGGGGAGGAAAACCGTTTTGATTTCCGGAGGAAAGATAAAAAATAGGTCGATTTTGAAATTCTGTTGTATATTTGAACAGATTTAACCAAACCTTATTTTACCATGAAATTTATCATCTCGAGTTCACTGCTGCTGAAGAATCTGCAGGCGATCATCGGTGTGATCAACACCAATAATACCCTCCCCATCCTGGACGATTTCCTGTTTGATCTCAGGGACGATGCGTTGACGATCACGGCCTCCGATCTTGAGACGACCATGAGCGTTGCGGTTAAACCCGACAAGGCCGAAGAGGACGGCAGCGTGGCGATCCCGGCCAAGATCCTGGTCGATACCCTGAAGACCTTCCCCGATATCCCCCTTTCCTTCTCCATCAACGAGAATACGCTCATCGTCGAGATCTCCGCGGGTGAAGGGAAATACAAGCTTTCGGGCCACAAGGCCGACGAATATCCGCGCACGCCATCACTGGAGGAGACCACCTCCGTGGAGATGGATTCCATGACCCTGGCCCATGCCGTCAACAAAACCCTTTTCGCCACCGGCAACGACGAACTCAGGCTGGTCCTTTCCGGCGTCTTCTGTGAGTTGTCGCAGGAAGATACCACCTTTGTGGCCACCGATGCCCACAAGCTGGTGAGGTACAAGCGCACCGACGCCACTTCGGCCGAATCGGCCAATTTCATACTCCCCAAGAAGCCCCTGAACCTGCTGAAAAACCTGCTTGCTTCCCAGGAAACGAAGGTGAAACTGGAATATAACAAGACCAACGCCTTTTTCTCTTTCGGTAACCTCAACCTGATCTGCCGGCTCATCGACGGGAAATACCCCAACTATGATGCCGTCATCCCGACCAACAATCCCAACAAGCTCACCATCGACCGGCTGGCACTGCTGACTTCCATCCGCCGCGTATCGATCTTTGCCAACCAGTCGACTCACCAGGTCCGGTTCAAGATCTCGGGTAAGGAACTGGTGCTGTCGGCCGAGGACACCGATTTCAGCAACGAAGCTAAGGAAAGGCTGACCTGCAGCTATGAAGGCGACGATATCGAGATCGGATTCAATTCGAAATTCCTGGTCGAGATGCTGAACAACATCGAGACCGACGAAGTCCTCCTCGAGATGTCGGCCCCCAACCGCGCCGGGATCCTCCTCCCCGTGAACAACGAAAACAAAAGCGAGGATATCCTGATGCTGGTGATGCCGGTGATGCTGTCGAAATAAAAAAGGCGGCCTTCCGGGCCGCCTTCTTCATTTTTCAATAGGTATGGTCGAGGTTAATCTTTCTTCACATTGATCGCTTTTTTCCCTCTCTTGTCCTCTGTGATGTCGAACGATACCTGGTCATTTTCGCGGATCTTGTCTACCAAGCCGCTGACGTGTACAAAAATGTCCTGCTGACTTTCGTCGTCCACAATGAAACCGAAACCTTTTCTTTCATTGAAAAATTTTACTTTACCTGTTGACATAAAACTTAGAAATTAAATTAAAACTTTTGCAAAGGTATAATAATATTTTGAAATTCTATACTTTTGAAAAAAACCTTGCCATGAAAGAGATTAAGCTCGACCTGAGCAACCTGAACGAAGTGTTTCCCGATGACTTCACACAAGACCAAATTGCTAAAGCTAAAACACTGTTTCTCAAAAAGTTATCTATTGATGCTCACACCTTCTACCATGGGAAGATCCAAACCGTACCGAGAGCCCCGGTAATCGGGTTCAACTGGTTCAACGTATGGTACACACCCGGGGTTTCTAAGATCTCCACGTCCATCCGGGAGAATCCCGACTGCAGTTTTTACCTCACCGGCCGCGGGAATACGGTGGCTGTTGTGAGCGATTCCACCCGCGTGCTGGGCGACGGCGACTGCACCCCGCCGGGCGGCATGGGCGTTATGGAAGGGAAAGCATTTCTGATGAAGTACCTGGGCGGTTTTGACGCGGTCCCATTATGTATCGACAGTACGGGAGACAAGTGCCAGAAGGACCCGGAGAAGATCATCCAGTTCGTGAAGATGGTCCAGCACAGTTTCGGCGCCATCAACCTGGAAGACATTTCGCAGCCCAACTGCTTCCGCGTGCTGGACGTATTGCGGGAAGAGTGCGACATTCCGGTATGGCACGACGACGCCCAGGGAACGGCCTGCGTCACCCTGGCGGGGGTGATCAACGCGCTGAAACTGGCCGGAAAGAAAATGCAGGATGCGAAGTTCGTTATGTTTGGCGCCGGCGCTTCCAACACCACGATTGCGCGGCTGCTGATCGCCGACGGCGTCAATCCGAAAAAGATGGTGATCTTCGACACCAAGGGCTCCCTGAACACGGGCCGTGAAGACATCCGCAACGATACGCGTTTCTACCGCAAATGGGAACTTTGCCTCACCACCAATGCGAACCAGGTGATGACCATGGACGAAGCCATGAAGGGCGCCGACGTGCTCATTTCACTCTCCACGCCGGGTCCTGACGTGATCAAGCGCGAATGGGTGCGCAGCATGGCTGACCGGTCGATCGTATTCGCCTGCGCCAACCCTGTTCCCGAGATTTATCCTTATGCGGCCAAGGAGGAAGGCGCATTTATCGTGGCCACCGGCCGCGGCGATTTCCCCAACCAGGTCAACAACTCCATCGGTTTCCCGGGCATTCTCAAAGGCGCCCTGATGGTGAAAGCCAAGAAGATCACCGACAACATGGCGATCCGTGCCGCTCATTCACTGGCCTCCTATGCCGAACAACGCGGAATTCATCCGGAAGACATTGTCCCCACGATGGATGAGGCTTCGGTCTTTCCGAATGAATCGGCCGACGTGGCGATGCAGGCCATTGAAGACGGCGTTGCGCGCATCCATATGACCCGTGAGGAGGCGTTCGAAAGGGCGAAACACGATATCGAACACGCGCGATCGATGACTAAATTCCTCCAGGATAACGGGTTTATTGAGAAACCGTCCCAGGAGATGGTGCAGAAAGCACTCGATTGGGCGGTGGAACAGATCAGGAAGGGGTAACCTTCTTCAGTTTCAGCATCCGTGCTCCGTGCGGCAGCACCTTCACTTCGAAGTGATCCCTGATCGGACCGAGGTCACGTTGTGACCAGAGATCGCGCAGGTCCCATTTCCCTTCCATCCGCAGGTATTCCATCGTGACATGGATGAACATGGGATGTTCCATGAGGTTGAATACCCCGATGACCACCGTGCTGTCTTCCATCTCTTTCTTCCAGATCTGCCACTCTTCATTGGCTTGGATCTGCAGGGCCTGCCTCCCCAGCGGATCCTGGTTCACGGCCAGCACTTCGTCGTTGGTGAGGAGGTTCAGGGTGAACGGATCGAGCTGGCTGAGGTCGCAGCCGATCAGCAGGGGAGCGGCCAGCATGGACCAGAGGGTGATGTGGGTGTACTGCTCGTTCGGCGTGAGGTTGGTGTAGTGCAGGGCAGGACCCCAGCCGACCCATCCGACAACGAGCATGTCCGGGTCGTTCCAACGCCCCGGGGCTGCGTATGGCGAGCATTTTCCCTGGCTGAATCCGATCTCCGACAGGCTCTCCCAGGTGTCGGTGATGTCGCCGGTGGTGCGCCAGGAGTTGCCGTCCACCGTCGCCCCCCATTTCCACACTTCCCCCATGCCATACTGGCATAGGCTGTAATGGATGTCGCGCCCGTAGGTCCGGATGGCCCGTTTCATCAGCTTGTAGGGACGCTCCAGCTGCTCCTGGGAAGGGTTCGGCGCGATCTGGAAATAGGAGCACCAGTCGTACTTCAGGTAATCGATGCCCCATTCCGAATAACTTTTCGCATCCCGGAATTCATACCGGTAACTTCCTTCGTACCCGCCGCACGTTTTCGGCCCGGGAGAGGAATAGATCCCGGCTTTAAGGCCAAGGGAGTGGATGTAACCGCATAGCGAGTACATGTTGGGGAATTTGGAATTCGGGCGGATGACGCTGTCAACATGCGTATCTTCCCATCCATCATCAATATTTATATAGGTCCATCCATGGTTGATCAGCCCGCTGGACACCATGTAATCGGCCGATTGGCGGACCTTTTCGTCCGACACGCTCAATCCCCAGCAGTTCCAGCTGTTCCAGCCGAGGGGAGGGGTGAGGGAGATCAGGTCTCCCGATTCGATCCGCAATTCGCGCTCGCAATGTCCCAGGTGGTTTTCAACGCAAAGGCGAACCACATAGGTCCCTTTCTTTTCCATCCGGCCGGTGATGATGCCGGTGATGGAATCCATGGTCAGCGTTTCCGGCAGGTCGAACGCGTGGTACCTGAGCGGCGGTTCGCCGGTTGCGGCCACTTTGAACAGGAACGGTGACCAGGGCCGTACGCCGAATACTTTGGCCCCGTTGATCCGGGGCTCTTTCGGCGCCGGCGGGGTGAGGATGTACGGCAGTTCGATTTCGGCGGAGACTCTCGAACCCGAGGAACCTTCGGTGAACGTAACGGATGCCATCACCGGTTGGCGGATCCCTTCGGCCGATGAAAAGGAGAACTCCTGTTTCCCGTTCTTCGGAATGGCCGCAAAGGTGTCCTGCTCAAAAATGACGTTCCCGTTGGTGCAGGAGACAAGCCTGATGTTCAATACGCCGGAAAAGTCGTTTGCCGATGACAGGTTGGCCAGCGTGAATGTTTTGCTGACCAGGCTGTCTCCTGAGAAAACCCAGCCGGTGGAGGTGAGATCGAACTTCACGTAATCGGGAAGACCGGCCATGCAGATGGACCGGGGTTTGTCGAACAGGCCTCCGAGCCCGTCCTGGTCGTAAACACGGATCGCGATCACGTTTTCCTGGTCCCAAAGTATGCGCGGATCGGATACAGGCAGGACATACCTTCGCGGGGTGTCCCAGATGCCCTGTGCGCCGGTGAAATCGGGCGAAGGTGTTTTACCGCCGGTCATCGTGAAGCAGTTTTCGCCTACCAGGTGTCCGTTCAGGTAAACCTGGTCGCAGTCGTCGATCTTTCCCAGCAGGAACTGCAGGCTGTCTTTCATTTGGCTTCTTTCCCTGAGCTGCGACGGGATCATGACCCTGATCCGGTACCAGGCGTACCCGTTGAGTTTTTCGAACCCCTGCCGTTCCCAGGGTTTGTCGGGCAGTAGGGTCACCCACCCCGAGTCGTCAAAGCCGGGCGCGGCCCATGCGGTATCGTCACCGGGCTTGAATTTCCACGCCTGGTTCAGATCGACCGCCCCGCTTTGTTCTTCACGGGAGCAACCGGCAATAATCATGGCCAGCAGGCAGATGCAGAGTAAGAGATGTCGTTTCATGGGGTCTTGTATTTCGTTGGATGTTGGTTTGATGTGCTAACGGGTGATGACGACCTCGATCTGGTCGGTGCGGAAACGGCTTTTCATCCAGTTCTCCAGCCGCTGGCGTTCGGACGGGGCCGGCAGGCGGGTATAAGTGAAACAGCCTAACAGGACCGTGTCGGAGGAATGGTTTTTAAAGTCCCCGACAACAGATGAGGTAAT
>DAIRDK010000003.1:0-31254 GCA_036796175.1 Bacteroidales bacterium
GGGAAAGACGATGCTGGCGAAGCGGCTGCCCTCGATCCTGCCCCCGCTGACGCTGCAGGAGGCGCTGGAGACTACAAAAATCCATTCCGTTGCGGGAAAGATGAACCGGAACCATGCGCTGGTCTCCGTAAGGCCTTTCCGCGCGCCGCATCATACGATCTCGGATGTGGCGCTGGTCGGAGGCGGAGGGATCCCCCAGCCGGGGGAGATATCGCTGGCCCACAACGGCGTGCTCTTCCTGGATGAATTGCCGGAATTCAAGCGAACGGTGCTGGAGGTATTGAGGCAGCCGCTGGAGGACCGGGTCGTTTCCATCTCGCGGGCCAAGATGACCGTGGATTATCCGGCGAGTTTCATGCTGGTGGCCGCAATGAATCCCTGTCCGTGCGGGTACTACAATCATCCCAAAGTCGAGTGCCAGTGCGGGGCGGGCAATGTGCAGAAGTACATCAACAAGATCTCCGGACCGCTGTTCGACCGGATCGATATCCATGTGGAGGTGATCCCGGTGCCCTTCAAAGACCTGAGCGATGCCAGGCCGTCGGAACGGAGTGAGGTAGTGAGGGAACGGGTCACAGCAGCAAGGCAGTTGCAGGAGAAACGGTTCGAAGGGATGAAAGGGATCTACTGCAATGCGCAAATGTCGGCGAAGGTGCTGCGAAAATACTGCCACCTCGATGACACCGGGCATGCGATCCTGAAGAATGCGATGGAGAAGCTGGGATTGTCGGCCAGGGCGTTCGACCGCATCCTGAAAGTCGCCCGCACCATCGCCGACCTCGACCGCAGTGACGACATCCGGCCGGAACATCTGGCGGAGGCGATCAATTACCGGTCGCTGGACAGGGATACCTGGGGGAGGTAAAACATGGAATTCGATACGTGTTCTCATAAAATCATTGGTGCGGCGATCGAAGTCCACCGATTGCTTGGACCAGGGCTCCTGGAATCTGCTTATGAGGAGTGCCTGATGTATGAGCTGGTTAACAGTGGTTTACAAGTAGAAAGACAAGTGGGTATCCCGGTGAAATATAAAAATATTAAACTGGATTGCGGGTACAGGATCGATTTACTGGTAAACCGAAATGTCATCATAGAATTAAAATCTGTGGATTGCCTGGCTGCGGTCCATGAAGCACAGATCCTGACGTATATGAGGTTTTCGGGAATAAGAACAGGGTTGCTGATTAACTTTAATGTGACCGTACTGAAAAACGGGTTAAGGAGGTTCGTTCTTTGATCTTCGTGACCCTTCGTGAACTCTTCGTGGATTTTCGTGAAATAAATGTTACACGAAGTTCCACGAAGAGTTCACGAAGCTACACGAAGGATGGGTTCCTTCATCACTTTGCGGTTAAATAACTTGCTACCTCTCCGGATTTTGATTACTTTGGAAGCCCAAATTACCCATCTGCCATGAAATCAATCTTCAGGAACCTGATCCGCCCCCAGATCCTGTTCTTTTTTCTGACTTTTGCCGCGATGGCTTCGGCACAAAGCACCTACGTCGTCATCACGGGCAAATTAAGGGATGCCAAGACAGGCGATAAGATCGCCCATGCCACCATTTCTGTTCCGAACACCAATATCGGGACGGTTTCCAACTCCGAAGGATCCTTCATCCTCAAAGTGAACAAATCGCTGAACGCGGAATACTTTGAAGTGTCGCACCTGAGTTATGCAACAGCCCGTTTCAGGATCAGTGAAGGAGAAGGGAAAGATAAGACCTACTACATGGAGACCCGTCCGCTGCAGTTGCGCGAGGTCACCATCGTTCCGAAAGATGCAGATGCCATTGTTACGATGGCTATGGCAAATATTAAAAAGAACTACAGCACGGTGCCCAACATGATGAAGGGATTTTACCGTGAAGCGATCCGGCAACGGGGAGGGTATATCACGCTGTCGGAAGCCGTGGTCGATATTTACAAGGCGTCATATACCGGGTACAAAAACGACCTGGTCAAGATCTTCAAGGGCCACCGGGGGACCAATGTCGAAAAAGCGGATACCCTGCTTGTCAAGCTCCAGGGCGGACCGGATGTCATGCTGCTGCTGGATATCGTCAGGAATCCCGAGATCAGCATCGGCCTCGACGATCTGAACAACTACAACTTCAAATTCGAAAGCATGGTGAATATTGACGATAAACCCAATTATGTGATCTCATTCACACCGTTCCTCATCCTCACCAGCCCCCTGTACATCGGCAAGCTTTACATTTCGCAGGAAACCATGGCCATCACCCGCGCGGAATTCAGCCTTGACCTCAGCGACATTGACAAGGCTGCCGGCATTTTCATCAAAAGAAAACCCGGGGGGCTCTCATTCGTACCGGTTTCGACCAATTACCTGGTGACTTACAAACAGCAGAACGGGAAGTATTACTTAAACTACGTCCGGGCAGATCTGAAATTCAAGTGCGAATGGAAAAAGCAGCATTATAAGAATACCTATACGCTGATGTCGGAACTGGCGATCACCGACCGGAGGGAAGAGCCGATCCTGGAGTTTACCCGGGATGAGATCTTCCGCTCATGGATGGTCTTCGATGAGAAGGTCGAGAACTTCGCCGATCCGGATTTCTGGGGTGAAAGCAATATCATCGAGCCCGACAAGACCATCGAGGAGGCCATTAAAAAGCTTTCGAAAAGCATGAACAAATAACGATGTCCTCTACCACAGCACCCGGATCCGTTCGGTTTCCTCGATATACCGGAAGTACCAGAACAGTTTGCGGTTCACTTCAATCCCGTAATCGATGTTGGGCTGGTAATCGATCTCGTTAAGGATGGTCCGGGTATAGCGGCCCGACCGGTAATATTCGTTCCAGTTGGCTACGCCGATGATGTTCCTCCCCCTGTAATACTCCAGCGGATAGTCTTTGGCCGGGGTATAGTTGGTGATGTACCATTGGTCGAACGCGGGATCGATGATGATGATCTCGTATTCGGTCGAATCCTGGCTGCTCTTGGTTACGGTGGCCGAGGTTTTGGTTGCGTTTTTCCCGGAAGAGCAGGCCCAGACCGCCAGGATCATGATGCTGATGTAAAAAAGCCGTGCCATGAACATGTGCTTAAGCGAAGTAATCACTTCACACCCCTAAAGATACGAAATTTTCAGCCCAGCAGGTAAAGGTCGGCGATCACGAAGCAGGCAAAAATGACGCTGGCGATCCCGTTCAGGGTAAAGAAGGCCAGGTTGACTTTTGATATATCATCGGGTTTGACGAGCAGGTGCTGGTAAACGACCAGTCCCGTAAAGATGGCCGCCCCCGTCCAGTGAATCCATCCGAAATCGCCCAGGTAACCGGCAAGGTATATCAGGCCCAGGGCAACGACATGGAACAGGATGGAGAGGATCAGCGCCTGGCGTTTACCCACCAGGACGGGGATGGACTTCAGCCTGTGTTCGATGTCAAAATCATAATCCTGCATGGCATAGATGATATCGAACCCGGCCACCCAGAAGAGGACGGCGAATGAATAGAGCAGCGGCACGGCGGCGAAATGAGCCGTGACGGCCAGGTACGCGCCGATGGGGGCGAGGGCGAGCCCCATCCCCAGGAACAGATGGGCAAAGGAGGTGAACCGCTTGGTGAAACTGTACCCCAGGACCACCAGGAGAGCCACCGGGGAGAGAAAAAAGCAAAGCCGGTTCAGAAACCAGGTGGTCAGCATGAACAGCCCGGCATTGAGGATCACGAACCAGAGGGCCGACTTCGGGCTGATGATCCTGCGCGGGATCTCGCGGAGCGCAGTCCGAGGATTCTTCATGTCGAATTCGCGGTCGACGTACCGGTTGAATCCCATGGCCGCATTCCTCGCAAAGAGCACGCACAAAATCACCAGGAGCAATATACGCAGGCTCACGGTTTCACCGTTTTCATGAAAAGCCAGGAAAAAACCGATCATGGCGAACGGGAGGGAGAAAATCGTATGGTGGATCTTCACCAGGGAGAAATAATCCTTAATCCCCGACATTTGGTAATTTTGCGGTAAAGTTAACGGATTCCGGGAAATGATAAAAAGGGCCAGACTTGGCGGACTCTACCTGAAGCATGTATTATCCATACGGTCGAAATTCCGTATCCATTCTCCTTTTGTTTACGGATTGTATAAGAACGTGATCTCCGACCGGACCCCGAATCCCGATTTTGAGCACATCGAGAAGATCAGGAGAGACCTGCTCACCCGTTACCGGTTCATCAAAAAAGTGGACCTGGGCGCGAGGGCCGGTGAAATGCAGATCTCCCAGCGGTTTGTCAGGGTCAAGGACATTGCCCGGTATTCCTCTGTTTCACGCCGGAAAGGACAGTTCCTGTACAGGCTGACCGGTTACTTTAAACCCCGCACCATCATCGAACTGGGAACCTCCTTCGGGATCAGTACAATGTACCTGGCCCTGGGTTACCGCAACAGCCGCGTGATCACCGTCGAAGGCTGTAAAGACACGGTCAGCATCGCCAGTCATAACTTTAACAGACTAGGAGTCAGTAATATAGAAGAAGTCTGCGGAAGCTTCGATTCAAAACTGCCTGAACTGCTGGAGCAACTGGGGACCGTGGACATGGTGTTTTTTGACGGCAATCACAAAAAAGAGGCGACCCTGCGTTATTTCGACCTGTGCCTGGGACACATCCACAACAATTCGATCCTGTTGTTCGATGACATCCACTGGTCGAACGGGATGAAAGAAGCCTGGGAGAACATCCGGCAGCACCCGAGCGTCACCGTGAGCATCGACCTCTTCTCCATGGGGATCGTATTCTTCAGGAAAGAGCTGAGCAAAGAAGATTTTGTTCTTCGTTTTTAAATATTTGTACCTTTGTTTGAACCCGCAACACTGTAATCCAATTGCTTTACCATGGAACAAGAGATCATCCGCCTCGAGCATATCGTAAAGAACTATAAGGTCGGCACCGTGATCGTGGAAGCCCTCCGGTCCGTCTCCCTCGTGATCCGCAAGAATGAGTTCGTGGCCATCATGGGGCCTTCGGGCTCCGGCAAATCCACCCTGATGAATATCCTGGGGTGCCTGGATACGGCCACCAGCGGTTCCTATTTTCTCAACGGGGCTGATGTGAGCAAAATGGATGATAACAGCCTGGCTGAGATCCGCAACCGTGAGATCGGGTTCGTTTTTCAGACCTTTAACCTGCTGCCCCGTTCCACGGCCCTTGAGAATGTCATGCTGCCGCTTATCTATGCAGGGATCGGCAAGGCACAGCGGATCGAAAAAGCCACGCAGGTGATGGAAGAGGTCAAATTGTCCGATCGGATCACACACCGGCCCAACGAGCTTTCCGGCGGTCAGCGGCAGCGCGTGGCCATCGCCCGGGCGCTGGTCAACAATCCCGCCATCATCCTGGCCGACGAGCCGACCGGTAACCTCGATTCCAAGACTTCGATCGAGATTCTCGGACTGCTGGAGGAGATCCACAGAATAGGCAACACGGTGATCGTGGTCACTCATGAAGAGGACATTGCCAAGCACTGCCACCGGATCATCCGGCTCATGGACGGACAGATCGCTTCCGACGCGATGAATCCCAATATCAAGACCGTTGCCGATTATCCTGTAATTGCCGAATGACCGCCATGCACAAGACCGCCAGGTACAAAAAGCTGTTTGACGAAATGACCGGTCTCCGGGTCCTGATCATCGGCGATGTCATGGTGGATTCCTACCTCTGGGGGAAAGTGGAACGGATATCTCCGGAAGCGCCCATCCCGATCGTCGCCCTGCGCCGGCGGGAAAACCGGCTGGGAGGCGCGTCCAACGTGGCCCTGAACGTAAAAGCCATGGGTGCAGTCCCGATGCTGTGCTCGGTGATCGGGGAAGATGACAAGGGCAGCCGGTTCACCGAACTCCTGAAGCAGGAGAAGATCGACACGCGTCACCTGATCCGGAGTCCCCATCGCATCACCACCACCAAATTCCGCATCTTCGGGAACAACTACCAGATGCTGAGAGTGGATGAAGAAGTTGAGGAGGGACTGTCCCCAGACGATATGCAGAAACTGCTGGATAAGATCTCAAAGACCCTCCGGTCGGAACCGGTCGACTGCATCATTTTCCAGGATTATGATAAAGGAGTGATCACTCCCGGTCTCATCGCCGAAGTCGTTTCCATGGCCCGGAAACGTGATATCCCGGTCACCGTGGATCCCAAGCGGAAGAACTTCATGGAATACAAGGGCGTCACGTTGTTCAAGCCCAACCTGAAAGAGCTTAAGGAGGGGCTTAAGCTGGAATTCGATACGTTAGACCAGGCTGCCGTCATCGAGGCGGCACAGGCTTTGATGGAACGGCTCGGTTGTTCCTATGTGCTGACGACGCTGTCCGAACAGGGCGTTCTGATCAGTTCCAGGGACCGGGTTTCAGACCGCAACATCCTGATCCCGGCCCATATCCGCTCGGTAGCGGATGTTTCGGGCGCCGGGGATACCGTCATCAGCATCGCCTCGCTGTGCCTTGCCCTGAACTGTTCTCCCTATGAACTGGCGTTCATCTCCAACCTGGCCGGGGGACAGGTTTGCGAGGAGGTGGGCGTGGTGCCTGTGAACCGGGAAAAACTGCTAAAAGAGGTATTGACCCTGCTTTAATGGAATCGTTTGATGCCGACGTCATCGTGGCCGGGGCCGGTCCGGCCGGCACCTCTGCTGCCTTCGACCTCGCCTCTGCCGGTTTCCGCGTGCTCATCCTGGAAAAATCGCACTTTCCGCGTTACAAGGTCTGCGGCGCAGGACTTACCCATAAGATCCTGCGAGAAATCCCGTACGATATAACGCCCGTGATCGAGACGACTATCCGTTCGGTCCGGTTCTCGAATCATTTCAGTGACGCTTTTACTCGTACGTCGGACGATCCGATGATGTACTGCACCATGCGCGAGACCCTGGATTCGTTCATGCTGGAACAAGCCTGCGGTGCAGGTGCACGGGTACTTTTCGGGGAACAGGTGACCGAAATCAGGCAGAGCGAAGAGCGTGTGGAAGTGATAACGAAACAAAGCCGGTTCACGGCGCGGCTCGTCATCGGTGCCGACGGCGCTTCGGGGAATACGGCACGTTCAGCCGGACTTCGCCGCGACATCGACATGGGGCTCGCCTGGGAAGCCGAAATCGCCGCCGGCCCTGAACTTGTAAGATCCCTGTCTGAAACCGTTTTCCTCGACTGGGGGACCCTTCCGGGAGGGTATGCATGGATGTTCCCCAAGAAGGATCATCTGTCCGTTGGAGTGGGAGGCCCGGCAAGATTATCATCATTCATGATGCGTTACATGGATCAGTTTGTTGGTAATGCATTTGGTGAGGCTTTACTTAAATCTGAAATCGTAAATCGTAAATCGAAAATTCCGAATTGGCCCATCCCGGTCCGCCGGCGCAAAGGCCCCTTCCACAGACACCGCGTGATGGTTGCCGGCGATGCGGCCGGACTGACCGATCCCATGACGGGCGAGGGGATCTGGTATGCTGTGAAGAGCGGCAGAATGGCTGCAAACGCCTCGCGTGATGTTCTTGATGGGAAGTCGGCTTCACTGTCCGGCTATTCCGAAGAAGTGAACGCAACGTTGATGGAAGATCTCATGGAGGCCATCAGAATAAGAAATATATTTACTGCCATCCCCGGGGAGATCCACCGCCTGGTGCGTGACAATGACCGCGTTTGGCGGGCTTTCGGCAAGATCTTGCGCGGCGAACGTGTTTATTCGGCTGTGAAACGCGGGTTCGGGAAATGGACGTGTTTATGGGGAGCGGCGACGGCAGTGGCGGGTGGAATGTATTTTTGTAAAGAGAAGATGACAAGGTAACAGCGTGATGATTCAACAATTCAGCAACTCAACAAATCAGCAAATAATCTGATGGGGAAGACAGTATTGATAACAGGAGCGGGCAGGGGACTGGGCAGGGCGCTGGCCGTGCAGTTCCATCGGAACGGATGGCTGGTCATCGCGAGTGATATCTCCTCTGAACTGCTGACCGATCTCGAAGGCGTTGATGGCTATTTACCGGTCGTGATGGATGTCGCTTCCGACGACTCCGTGAACCGGGCGTTCGAGGAGGTCAGCCAGGCCCTTCCATCCATCGACCTCATCATCGACAACGCCGGCATCGACATCTATTTTCCGCTTTCCGAGGCGCCGGTCGAACATCTGAAGAGAATATTCGAAGTGAATTTCTTCGGGGCCTGCCGGGTAAACCAGGTGTTTCTGCCGATGCTGAAACAACCTGGCGGAGGGATCATCGCCATCGGCAGTGAAAGCGTGTACCTGGCGATGCCTTTTCTTTCCTATCCGATCACAAAGAGAGCCCTTGAACAGTACACCCTCGCGCTGAGGCAGGAGTTGCGGTTCTCCGGCCGCTGGGCGACGGTGGTTCGCTGCGGGCCGATCCGCACGGCGATCGTTGAGAACCTGTATCAACTGAACAACGAGGTGACGAACTCCCCCCTGGAAGGAGCATTCAGCAAATTTATTTCGACGGTTCCGAAACAGGTTGGCCGCATCATGGATCCGGCAGATGTTGCTGCGGTTATTTATCACATCGCATCCAGGCCCAATCCAAAGGGGGTTTACAAAATCAACAACCGCTTCTCATTACGGATGCTGAAATGGTTGCCGTTTGGTCTGGTAGAAAAGGAGGTTGCCAGAAGGTTACGATAGCTCGCGGATCCTGACAGATCCGTCCACCGTCCTCCGTCTTTCGTCTAAGCCAGAAGTCTCTTCACTATTTCCGACACGGTCTTGTTGTCTGCTTGTCCTGCAAACGCTTTGGAAGCCAAACCCATGACCTTTCCCATGTCTTTGATCGATGCAGCGCCGGTTTCGGCGATGATCTCCTTCAGTTTTGTTGTAACCTCTTCCTCGGAGAGGGCTTTGGGCAGGTATTTCTCGATGATCCCCGCCTGGAAGAGTTCGGCTTCTGCCAGGTCGGCGCGGTTTTGTGCGGTGTAGATCTCTGCCGCCTCTTTCCGCTGTTTAACCAGTTTCCGCAGGAGCGACATCTCCACGGTTTCCGGGATCTCGCCCGTGGTTCCTTCTTTCGTCTTTTCCAGCAGCAAGGCGGCCTTGATCGCCCTGAGCGCTTCCAGCTTGGCCTGGTCCCGGCTTAGCATCGCCGACTTGATGTCGTCGTTGATCTGTTGTTCCAGGCTCATCAGTCCACGTTATTGTGAAGGAACGAATTTTCGGTGCGCATTTCCAGCGCCACGTCATTATTGTTCGTGAGAGACAGCCGGGGCACGCTGGATTCGGATGAAGGGAGGACGTCGGCCAGTTCTACGTTCCGGCGCTTGTAGGCGGGAACGGATTCGAGTTCGGCCAGGGTTTGCTCGATCGGGGCATGGCTTTTCAGTTTTTCGCTTAGGGCGCGGAGTTTGGAGACCCGTTCCGTTTGCCGGCGTTCCTGGATCTCGGTCGGCGCAGCGGCAGGCGTGGTTTTCATAACGGGTGCATGCACCTGTTCCGGCTGAACGGGCCCGGGGATAGTACCGGTAGCCAGCTTGGGTTCAGGTGTTTCATACCTGGGTTGATCATTTTTCGGCGGTTCAGGCTGATCGAGGTCAAGTTCGAACACGATCTCGCGCCTGGGTTCCCGGACCGGTTCGGGTTCCGGCACAGGAGGCGCTTCTTCCTCCATCCGGACTTCGGGTTCTTCGACCAGTTCCGGCGCAGGCTCTTCCACGGGCCTGGGGTCCTGCCTGGGGGGATTGATCAGCTGGATCTCCGTAAAGAGCTCTTCCACCGGCTTGGTTTCCGGTTCCGGCGTGAAGATCGGGGGTGCCGCAGCTTTCGGTTGTTCTTCGGGGTACAGCGTTCTGATGATCTTGGTTTGAGTCTTTCCATCAGCTGCCCGGTGTTCTTCATCAAACCCGGTGGCGATGATCGTGACTGAGATCTGGTCATCGAGGGTCTCGTCGAAGCCGTTCCCCCAGATCACCTCTGCCGTGTTTTTGGTCTTGGCCTGGATGTAGTCGGTAATATCGGTCACTTCGTCCATCGTGATCTCTTCCCTGCCGGAGGCGATGTAAAGGAGGAGGTTGCAGGCCCCTTCGATGTCGTTGTTGTTCAGCAGGGGTGAGCTGAGCGCTTCTTCAACGGCCCTGGAGGCCCGGTTTTCGCCCGAAGCGACCCCGGTGCCCATGATAGCAACGCCGCTGTTCTTCATGACCGTCTTCACATCTTCGAAATCCACATTGATATACCCCGCTACGGTGATGATCTCGGCGATTCCTTTGGCGGCCGTGGTCAGCACGTTGTCAGCCCGTTCAAAGGCCTCGGACAGGCGCAGGTTGCCGTAGAGTTCACGAAGCTTGTCGTTGCTGATGATCAGCAGCGCGTCCACATGTTCCTTCAGCTGGCGGATCCCGTCATCGGCATGGAGAATGCGCTTGCGCCCTTCGAACTGGAAGGGGATGGTGACAATAGCCACCGTCAGGATGTCCATCTCCTTGGAGATCTGCGCAATAACAGGCGCAGCGCCGGTTCCGGTACCTCCTCCAAGCCCTGCTGTGATGAACAGCATCTTGGTCCCTTTGGACAGGATCGCACGGATGTCTTCGGTATTTTCGAGCGCAGCGTTCCGGCCCACCGAAGGGACGGCTCCAGCGCCCAGCCCCTGGGTCAGGTGGGTCCCGAGCTGGATACGCGTGGGGACGGGGCTGCTTTCCATAGCCTGCGCATCGGTGTTGCAGATGATGAAATCGACGCCGGTGATCCCCTGGCGGTACATATGAGTGACTGCATTGCTTCCGCCGCCGCCCACTCCGATCACTTTGATGATATTGGACTGGTTCTTCGGCAAATCAAATTTGAGCATATCTGGCATGGGGCTTGGGATTTGATCCGTTTAAAATTAATTAGTTGTTATGCTTGAAAAATTCCTGTTTCTTTTTTTTATCAACACCGCCAATGTTAATAGCGGACTATCTTATTCGTTCTCTTCATCGAACCAGTTCCGGATCTTTTCGAGAAACGCCTCGGTGAATTTCTTTCCCGGCTGGGCCGGCTCCTTGATTTTTTTCTCTTTCTTCTTTTTCTGTTTCGATTCCGGTGCCGCTTCCTCTTCCGCCGGGGGCATTTCGCCGATCGCTTCGGCCAGCCGCGCCGCTTCTTTCTCGTACCGGTCGATGCCGATGATCACGAGCCCGACGCTGGTGGCGTACATGGGGCTGGCCATTTCGGGAGGGACGTCCTTGGCCAGGTGTTCGTTCGGGTACCCGATGCGGGTATCCAGGCCGGTCATGAACTCGCAGAGCTGTGCCGTATGCTTCAGCATCGCGCCGCCGCCGGTGAGAACGATCCCGCCGATCAGTTTTTTCTCGTATCCCGAATTCCGGATCTCATAGAAGATGTGCTCGATGATCTCCTCCATGCGTGCCTGGATGATGTTGGCCAGGTTCTTCAGGCTGATTTCCTTGGGAGGCCGGCCCCGCAGCCCGGGGATCGCCACGATCTCCTCGTCTTTGTTCTCGCTGGCCAGGGCCGATCCGAACTTGATCTTCAGCTCTTCCGCGTGCTTCTTGATGATCGAGCAGCCTTCCTTGACATCCTCGGTCACGATCTCGCCGCCCAGCGGGATCACGGCCGTATGCCGGATGATGCCTTCATGGAAGATGGCGATGTCGCTGGTGCCGCCGCCGATGTCGACCAGCACCACGCCGGCCTCTTTTTCTTCCTCGCTCAGCACTGCATCTGCAGAAGCCATCGGTTCCAGGATCAGTTCCGACACCTCCAGCCCCGCCCGGCGGACGCACTTGTAGATGTTCTTGGCGGCAGCGGTCTGGCCGATGATGATGTGGAAGTTGGCTTCCAGCTGGCTCCCCGACATCCCTTTCGGCTGGCGGATGCCATGCTCGCGGTCGATGCTGAACTCTTGCGGGATCACTTCAAGGATCTCCTCGCCCGGGTTCATGTTGAGGTTGTACATGCTGTTGCACAGCTTGTCGATATCCTGCTGGCTGATCTCAGTCTCGATGTCGTCGCGGATCATGCTCCCGCGGTGTTGCAGGCTTTTGATGTGCTGGCCCGCAATCCCGACGTTCACCACGTTGATGTCAACGCCGGATTTCTGCGAAGCCTCCTCCACGGCCTCCCTGATCGACTGGATCGTGTTTTCGATGTTCGAGACAACGCCTCTCTTCACCCCGATGGACGGCACTTTTCCATAGCCGAGTATCTCCACCTTGCCATGATCGTTTTTTCGGCCGACGATGACGGCGATCTTCGTAGTTCCGATGTCTAGACCGACAATTATCCCCTGGTTCTTCATAGTTCATTTTAATTTGGAACAAACCACTTGATTATTATATTTAATATTGATGATATCGTATTGATTCCATCCGATCCGGTTCAGCCCGTATTTATAGAATGCGAAGAGCTTGCTGAACTTCTCGTCCATCTCTTCCGCCTTGCCGAACAGGATGACGTGATGCCCCACTTCGGGGATCAGTTCGATCTCGTTCCGGTCGTTCACATAGATCTGGCTGATCTGGGAGCGGAAGAACGGATCGTTGCTGATGTGGATCGCCAGCCGGAAGAGGGAGGAAAGTGACCCGGCCGGCGAAGTGGAATCGGCAAAGAGGCTGTCGAAGCTCTTCGGGGCGTTCTTGATGCAGGAATCGGAGATATTTCCCGAGGCGACCAGCACGCGTGCCGGGAAGTCCGGGTTGATGGGCAGGATCTGCCCGTGGCCGTCGATATAGAAACTGGTGTAATTCTTCGTGATGATGCGCAGGACCGGCTGACGCTGGATGACATCGACGAACACGTTCCCGTCGTCGGTGACATACACGTTGGCATCCTCCACGTACGACTGCTGCCGGATGGGTCCTTCGATCTTTTCGGTGTTCAGCTCCCACAAGGGTTTTCCCGGGATCCTCCCGGCGCCTGACAGGATCAGCGAGTCGATGTCCTCACGGGTGACCAGTACATCGGCCTGACCATAGTTCATGGTGATGGTGAGGTCCTTCACGGCGCCGCTGTTGCGCTCGTAGTTTGCAAATCCGAGCAGGACGCCGGCCCCGGCGAACAGGATCACCCAGAGTGCGATCTTCAGGATCCTGAATAGGTTCTCTTTCCGTGTCATGGCTCCTGTCCGAATGCGTTAACAATGGGTTGTACCAGCTGGTCGATATCCCCTGCGCCCAGCGTAAGCAGCACTTCCGGCCTGCACTGCCGGAGATCACTGATCAGCTCGGCTTTGCTGCTCATGAATTTTCGTTCCAAAGCAACCTTGTCGTAGATCAGTTTCGACGTGACCCCGCAGATCGGGCGTTCCCGTGCCGGGTAAACGGGCAGCAGGATCAGCGCATCGAGAAGCGACAGCGCTTCGGCGAAGCCATCGGCAAAATCCCGGGTCCTGGAATAGAGGTGCGGCTGGAATACGCCGGTGATCTTCTTTCCGGGGTACAGTTCGCGTACGGCCGTGATGCAGGCCCTGAGCTCTTCGGGATGGTGCGCGTAGTCGTCGATGTAAACCAGTCCCGGGCGGGAGATCTGAAGGTCGAAGCGGCGTTCGGCACCGGTGAAGGTCCGCACCGCTTCGCGGATGCTGTCGGCCCGGAGCCCGGCAGCGAAGCCTGCAGCGGATGCGGCTACGGCATTCTCCACGTTGAAGCTGCCCGGCATCCCGGAAATAAAATCCTGTTCCGTACCCTGCGGCGTGACCAGGCTGAAATGGAATTGCCCTCCGGCGATCCGGATGCCCTCCGGATGATAATCCGCCTTTCCGGCCAGGGAGTAGGAGTGAATACGGATGTCCGGGTTCTGCGGCTTCACCCCGGTCCCCTCCTTGATGATCAGGGTGCCGCCTTTCCTTACACGGCCTGTGAATTCGGCAAAGGAGCCGAGGAGTTGTTCGTGGGACTGGTAGATGTCCAGGTGGTCGGCATCAGCCGACGTGATCACGGCGATGTCGGGCGACAGGTGAAGGAAGGAACGGTCGAATTCATCGGCTTCGGCCACGCAGACGGGGGCCGGGCCCGAAGCTGATTCAGCGATCAGGAAATTCGTCCCGTAATTCTTTGAAATGCCTCCCAGGAACGCGATATGCGGCACGCCTGCGCTGCGGAGCATGTGGGCCACGAGCGTTGACGTGGTGGTCTTACCGTGTGTCCCGGCAACGGCAATGGTCCGGTACCGGCTGCAGATCATCCCCAGCACTTCCGAGCGCTTTTTAACGGGGATCCCTTGTTCCAGGAAGTAACGTAGTTCCTTATGTTCCGCCGGGATGGCCGGAGTGAGGACCACCAGGTCCGGATGTTTCGGGACCTTGCGGAGGTCTTCCTCGTAATGGATCCGGATCCCCTCCCCGGAGAGGTTCCTGGTCAGCGGAGAAGAAGTGCGGTCATAGCCGGCCACTGTGGCTCCCCGGAACAGGAAATACCTGGCCAGGGCGCTCATGCCGATGCCGCCGATCCCCAGGAAATATACCGATCCGATCTTCTCTGGATCCATCCGTCAGAGGTTCTTTTTAAGTGACAGCGCTTCCCGTGCGATCCGGTCGGCCGCATCGGCAATCGCCAGTTTTGAAACGTTGGCAGCCAGTTCGGCCAGCCGGTGGTCATTGCGCACCAGCTGCCTGACCAGGACATGGAGTTTTTCTACGGCTTCCGTATCCTTCAGCAGGACGGCTGCATTCTTCTCCTGCAGGGCCCGGGCGTTTTTGGTCTGGTGGTCTTCGGCCACGTTGGGCGACGGGATCAGGATCGCCGGTTTCCCGGCAGCGCAGATCTCGGAGATCGCGATAGCCCCTGCCCGGGAGACCACCAGGTCGGCGCAGGAGAAGGCCAGGTCCATCCGGTCGATGAACGGGTGGACTTTGACGTTCGGCGCCCGCCCGTGCGAGAGCTGGACCAGCACGCGGGCGTAATAGTTCCGGCCGGTCTGCCAGAGGAACTGCATCTCGCGGTCGAGGTTCATGCCGATGCAGCCCAGGATGCTCTCGTTGAGGGTCCCCGCACCCAGGCTGCCCCCGGTCACCAAAACCGTTTTCATGGCCGGATCCAGCCCGAAAAAAGCATAGGCTTCCGGGTTTTTGTTCCGGATGCCGGCAATGTCTTCGCGGATCGGGTTCCCGGTAAGCAGGATCTTCTCCTTCGGGAAGTACTTCTCCATCCCATCGTAGGCGACGCAGATCCGGGCCGCTTTGGACGCGAGGATCCGGTTGGTCACGCCGGGATAGGAGTTCTGTTCCTGGATGAGCGTGGGAATTCCCAGGGCGGCTGCCGTACGCAGGGTCGGACCGCTGGCATAGCCGCCAACCCCGATGACCACATCCGGGCTGAACCGCCTGACTATTTTCCGGGCCTTCAGCAAGCTGGCTGCCAGGCGGAACGGGAAAACCAGGTTCTTTAACGTAAGCCGACGCTGGAATCCCGAAACCGGCAGTCCTTCAATAGCGAACCCGGCAGCGGGCACCTTCTCCATCTCCATCCGCCCCTTGGCGCCGATGAAGAGGATCTCCGCTCCCGGTTCCAGTTTTTTGATGGCTTTCGCAATCGCTATGGCGGGAAAGATATGCCCGCCTGTACCCCCGCCGCTGATGATCACCCTGGTCATGCCTGTGCTGTTTCTGGTTGTGTTTCTTTGAGGATATCCACTTCCGTGCCATCCCTGGTTTCGATCTCGATCCGGCGGCTGACGCTGAGAATGATCCCGATGGAGATGCAGGTGAACCAGATGGAGGTCCCGCCCATGGAAATCAGCGGCAGGGTCTGCCCGGTCACGGGAAAGAGGTTGACGGCGACCGCCATGTTGATGAGCGCCTGGAACACCAGGCTGAACCCGATCCCCACCGACAGCAGGGCGCCGAAGTTCCCCTGGCATTTGTTGGCGATCCGGATGACCCGGAAGAACAGGATCAGGTAGAGGAGCAGGACGAAGCTGCCGCCCAGCAGCCCGTACTCTTCGATGATGATCGCGAAGATGAAATCGGAGTAGGGATGGGGCAGGAAATTCCGCTGCGTGCTTTTCCCCGGGGATTTGCCCAGGAGGCCGCCCGAGACCACGGCGATCTTGGCCTGGTCGACCTGGTAGGTGGCGTCGGGATCGGCTTCTTCCTTGTTGATGAAGTGATCCACGCGGCTCATCCAGGTCTCGCCCCGGGGGAACAGGGTCGGAGCGACTTTCGATAATGCGAAGATGGGGATGATCGCCACGATCCCCATGCCGACAAGCGCAAACAGGTATTTGATGCTGATCCGGCCGATGAACATCACCGCCATGCAGGTGACGAACAGGATCGCCGAGGTGCTGAAATTGGCCGGCAGGATCAGTGCGCAGATCAGCGCGACCGGCAGGATGACCGGGAGGAATCCTTTCCGGAAATCCTGCACCTGCTCCTGCTTCCTGCTCAGAACCCTCGCCAGGTACATCAGCAGGAAGAGTTTGGCCACGTCGGAACTCTGAAATGTGAGGTTGAGGATCGGGACCGTGAGCCAGCGATTGGCTTCGTTCAGGTTGGTGCCGCCGACCAGCGTGACCAGCAGCAGCGGAATGGACAGGACCAGCCCGATCTGCGACAGCCTGGAGAAATAGGTGTACTTGATCAGGTGGGTCACGTACATCAGCGACCATCCGAACAACAGGATGATCAGCTGCTTGAACAGGTAATACTCCGTGTTGCCTCCCTGTTTCCGGTAGGCCAGCATCCCGGTCGAACTGTAAACCGCCAGGATGGAAAAAACGGAGAGCAGGACCACCACGATCCAGATGACTTTATCTCCTTTGATATTTTTCAGGAACGTCGACATGACCCTCCGTTAAAGATTTTTGACTGCAATCCTGAATTTATTCCCCCGCTCCTCGTAGTTTTCGAAACGGTCGATGCTTGGACAGCCGGGGGAAAGCAGCACCGCATCGCCGGTCTTCCCCATATAATAAGCAAATTCCACAGCCTCCGTCATCTCCGTGGTCTTCACGATGGGGATCTCCAGCCGTTCAAACGCCTTGCGGATCCTGCGGTTATCCTCGCACAAACAGATCACGGCCCTGACCTTTCTCGACACCAGGGCCGACAGCTGGTTGTAATCGACCATGCGGTCCAGGCCTCCGGCGATCCAGATGACCGGTTTCCGCATGCTCTCCAGCGCGAACCACGTCGAATGGAGCGAACAGGCGCGGGAATCGTCGATGAATTCGATCCCGTGGATGTTGGCCACGGTCTCGAGCCGGTGGTTTTCCTGCTGGAAATCAGAGAACGATTCCTTGATGAGCTCTTTCCGGATCCCGGCGATCCTCGCGGATACCGATGCGGCCAGGGTGGAAGGGACATAGCGTCGTCCCTGTTGTGCCAGTGCTTCTAATGTCATATCTGGTTGCGTTTTTAAGGTTCTGTTGTTCGGTTATCTGAGTTTCAGGGTGACGATCGTCAGCACGGCCAGCATGATCCCCACGATGAGGAAGCGCATGACGATCTTTGATTCATGGTATCCCAGCATCTGGTAGTGGTGATGCAGGGGAGACATCCTGAAAATCCTCCGGCCCGTGCCGGTCCTGATCCGGGTGTACTTGAACCAGGTCACCTGCAGGACCACCGACAGGTTCTCCGCCAGGAATATCCCGCAAAAGATCGGGATCAGGATCTCTTTCCTGATGAGGATGGCGAATACGGCCGCAATGCCCCCGAGGGCCAGGCTGCCCGTATCGCCCATGAATACCTGCGCAGGGTAGGAGTTGTACCAGAGGAACCCGATACAGGCCCCGACCATGGCCCCGACATAGATCGCCAACTCGCCTGAATTTGGTATATACATGATATTCAGGTAATTAGCAAATACTATATTGCCTGAGACATAAGCCAGGACGCCCAGCGTGATCCCGATGATGGCCGACGTGCCGGTGGCCAGCCCGTCCAGCCCGTCGGTGAGATTGGCCCCGTTGGAAACGGAGATGATGATAAAGATGACGATCGGGATGAAGATCAGCCAGGTCCAGTTCTTATAGTTCCCGGGAAGCCAGGAGATCAGCCAGGAATAGTCGAACTCATTGTTTTTGACGAACGGGATCGTCGTTTTGGTCGAATGGACTTCCGTTTTGGAGTAGATGCGCGATCTGTCGACGGCATTCTCAACACCGAAGACCTCTGTCGCCGGCACGTAAGCCTGCTGGCTGACCCGTTCGCTGATCACGATGTCTTTATGAAAATACATCGTGAAACCGACGATCAGTCCCAGTCCGATCTGGCCCATGACCTTGAATTTACCGGCCAGTCCTTTCTTGTCTTTTTTGAATACCTTGATGTAGTCGTCGAGGAAACCGATGAACCCCAGCCATACGGTAGCGACCAGGACCAGGATGATATAGATGTTCTGCAGTTTGGCGAAGAGCAGGGTGGGGACCAGGATGGCCGTCAGGATGATCAGTCCGCCCATGGTGGGCGTGCCCTGTTTCTCGGTCTGGCCGGTGAGGCCCAGGTCACGGATCGATTCGCCGACCTGTCGCTTCCTGAGGAAGCCGATCAGCCGTTTGCCGATGATCATCGAAATGAACAGGGAGGTGATGATGGCCGCGGCCGCGCGGAAGGAGATGTACTGGAAGACGCCCGCCCCCGGGAAATCGAAGGCTTCGTCCAAGTATTTGAATAAATAGTACAGCATAGACGCTAAGCTTTATGGTTACTGCCCGGTTGATTGATTCCAAATGCCTCTTTCACGGCTTCACGGTCGTCAAAGGGATACCTGACCCCTTTGATCTCCTGGTAGGTTTCATGGCCTTTCCCGGCCACCAGCACGATATCGCCCGGTTTGGCCAGCGCGCAGGCCGTGCGGATCGCTTCCATGCGGTTGACGATCACCAGCACTTTCCGTGCTGCCGATGGATCCACGCCTTTCTTCATGTCGTCGATGATGGCTTCCGGCTCTTCGAAACGGGGATTGTCGGACGTGAGGATCACCCGGTCGCTCAGGTCGCAGGCGATCTTCGCCATCAGCGGCCTCTTGGAGGTGTCGCGGTTCCCTCCCGCACCCACCAGCGTGATCAGCGCGGCATCGCCTTCCCGGATGTCATGGATCGTTTCGAGCACGTTTTTGAGGGCATCGGGCGTATGGGCATAGTCGACGATGGCGGTGACGCCGGACGGCGAACTGATGCTGTTGAAGCGGCCATCCACCGGCTCCATGGCGCTCAGCAGGGTCAGCACCCGGGTCGGATCCTGTCCCAGCAGCATGGCCGTGGCATAGACTACCAGCAGGTTATAGGCGTTGAAGCGGCCCGTCAGCCTGAACCACACTTCATTTCCGCCGATCTCGAGCTGTAATCCGTGAAAACGGTTCTCCACGATCCTGCAGCGGAAATCCGCCATGGATGCCAGGCTGTAGGTATACCTGGCGGCAGCCGTATTCTGGAGCATCACCATGCCGTTGCGGTCATCCTTGTTCACCAGCGCGAATGCCGAAGCCGGCAACCCGTCGAAGAACGCTTTCTTGGCTTTCAGGTACGCGTCGAAGGTCTTATGGTAATCCAGGTGATCCAGGGTAATGTTGGAAAAGATGCCGCCGCGGAACGTCAGCCCTGCGATCCGGTGCTGGTCTATGGCATGGGAGCTTACCTCCGCGAAGCAGAATTCGCATCCTTCCGTGATCATGTCGTGCAACAGCCGGTTCAGGGTGATCACATCGGGGGTGGTGTGCGTGGCGTGGAGTTCCCGTTCATGGATCTTGTTGCAGATGGTGGAGATCAGCCCGGCCTTGTAGCCGAGGTCCGTAAAGAGCCGGTGAAGCAGCGTCACCGTGGTGGTTTTTCCGTTCGTTCCGGTAATTCCCACCAGGTTCAGTTTGGCGGAGGGATTCCCGTAGAACGCCGACGCGATGGCACCCATGGCCACCGCCGAATCGCGGACGACGGCATAAGTGATCTCCCCGCGGACCTTCTCCGGCAGTTTTTCGCATACGATCGCACGAGCCCCGTTTTCAATGGCCGCATCAATATGATCGTGGCCGTCCTGCGCCGAGCCTCTCACGGCAAAGAACAATCCGCCTTTCTCCACCGACCGGGAATCGTGGTGAAGGGAACCGACGCGAACCCGGACCGGGCCATGCAGGGCGGTCAGGTCAGTGGATGCAAGCAAGTGGTTCAGTGCGTTCATGTGGCCGGTGTTTTTTTGGTATCCAGGTCGATGACTACCGGAAGCCCTTTGGTGATCGGGGTTCCCGGGGCGATGGACTGTTTCACCACGCTGCCCTTGCCGTTCACGATCACGCGCAGCCCCTGTTTTTCGAGCAGGTAAAGGGCGTCTTTCAGTCCCATGCCGGTGATGTCGGGCATGACCCCGTTCCCGACCGGCTGCTGCACCAGGTTTTCGCGGTAGTCGTCGGGGAAGGACCTGACCCATTCGTCCGGAGAGGAGACTCCTGCCGACGGAATGCCGAGCGAGCCGAAAACGATTTTCAGGTCATTCTGCAGTCCGGCCTTGGCAAGGGGGGTATGGATGTTGAGCGTATCCGGCGCCAGCGGTGTCTGGATCTCCTGCTGTTTCGCGTAGAGGCGGTCGGCGATCTCTTTGAACACCGGGGCCGCGATCGAGGCCCCGTAATATTTGCCTTTCGAGGGATTGTTGATGACCACGATGCACGAATACTTGGGATCGTCGGCCGGGAAGAACCCCACGAAAGAGCCTTTGTAACGCACGTTGCTTCCTTCGCCGTAGCCTTTGTTGTTCAGGGCCACCCGGGCGGTCCCGGTTTTCCCCGCGATGCTGTAAACCGGGTTTTTGATCGCCGAGGCCGTGCCGCGTTCCACGACCCCCTTCAGCAGGATCATGGCCTTTTGGATAGTAGCCGGCGAGGCAATGGCCGGGTTGATCACTTCGGGCGGATAGGTCGCGATCACGCGTCCGTTCTGACGGATCTCCCTGACGAACAGGGGCCTGACCATTTTACCCTGGTTCGCCACGGCATTGTAAAGGGTTAGGGTCTGCAGCGGCGTGATGGCCACTTCGTATCCGATCGACATCCACGGGAGCGACAGTGCCGACCAGTACTTGCTCCTGGTGTTCTTGATGTACGGCCGGCCTTCCCCGCCAAACTGGAGTTGGAGCGGTTTGTTGAGCGACATCCGGTAGAGTCCGTCGATATAAGCCTGGGGATGGGCCGCGTAGGACTGGTAGATCAGTTTGGAGGTGCCGACGTTGCTTGATTTTTCAAACACCTGCTGGGCCGTGATGGTGCCGTAGCCCCCGTGGTGGGAATCGCTCATTTCGCGGCCGGAGTAGGTCACTGTGCCGTTCCCTGTGCTGATCATCGTATTCAGGTCGATTTTCCCGTCCTCGAGGGCGACCAGGAACGAAGCCAGTTTGAACGTGGATCCGGGTTCGCTGCTTTCGCCAACTGCGTAATTGAACGTTTCCTGATAGGTGCCTGCCCGGGTCCGGCCCAGGTTGGCGATGGCTTTCACGTATCCTGTGCTGACTTCCATAACCACGACGCAGCCGTGGTCGGCGCTGTCGGCTTTCAGTTCTTTCAGCAGGGCGGCTTCGGCGAGGTCCTGCAGGTTGATGTCGATGGTGGTGATCAGATCGGCCCCGTTCACGGGTTCCACCTGGTTCTCGACGCCGACGGGAAGCCAGGCGCCGCTGCCCACCCTGCGCATCAGCCTGCGCCCGTCGGAACCTCTCAGCTCTTTGCTGAACGCTCCTTCGAGGCCTACATATACTTTATTCAGGGTGTCTTCGCTTTCGTAGCCGATGGTCCGGCTGGCCAGATCGCGGAACGGCAGCTCCCGGCGGAAGCTGGGGAGGACGATCAGGCCGCCCTTGTATTTCCCGCGGCGGAAGATCGGGAACGTACGCAGTTTCTTCAGTTCCGGGTAGGTGACATCGCGATGGATGAGCAGGTAGCGGTCGCCGTTCCGGCGGGCTTCCCAGAGCATCTCCTTGTAATCGTACGCGCTTTTCTCACCGAACAGCCCGGCCAGGCCAAGAGCCAGCGAATCGACATCCCGGCTGAAGATCTCATCCGTTATGGAATCGGTCATGACATCCATCCGGATATCGAAGATGGGGATCGACGTCGCCAGCAGGGTGCCGTCTTCGGAGCAGATGTTCCCGCGGATCGCCTCCACATCAAACCAGCGCATCTCCTGCTTTTCGGCCCGTGCCATCAGTTCTTTGCCCTCGAACGACTGAATGTAGATGACCCTGCCGATGATGGCCAGCCCGAAGAGGAGGATCCCCAGGTAGACCAGGTATGACCTGACGATGATATCTTTCCGGATCTCCTGCATTACTTTTGCCCGTTGCCGCCGACCAGTGAGTCGGGGGAATAGTACACTTTATATGGGGGTATCAGGGTCTCTTTCAGTCCGAGCTGCGCCGCCCGCTTCCCGATCTCGATCTGCTGGCTGTGGAACATAAGCGTGCTCTTTGTCGTGATGTACTGATACCTCAGTTCTTTCAGTTCATTTTTTGTCGCTTCGATCTCCTTGAAGGTTTTCTCGGCGTAATAGGTATTGGCGATATAGATGATCGCGACGACGGCCAGGAAGAAGAGAAAAGGCAGGTTGCGCACGACGCCCTGCCTGGAGAGGAAATCCCCTTCCAGCAGGTCGTGGATCGGTTTCCCGATCTTCCGCTGCTTCTTTACGGGCCGGATATTCTCCGGTGTCCCGGTGGGTTCCTGTTCTCCCATGTCATTTCTTTTCAGCGATCCTCAGTTTGGCGCTTCGGGCCCTTGGGTTCTCCGAGGTCTCCTCGGCTCCGGGTGTGACCGCCTTCCGGTTGACCGGCTTCAGCGGGGTCTGCTCGTTCCCGAAGAAATCCTTGCTGACCGCACCCTCAAAATTGCCGGCCCTGAAATAGTTTTTCACCAGTTTGTCTTCCAGCGAGTGGTAGGAGATCACGACCAGCCGTCCTCCAGGTTTCAGCACATCGGTGGCCTGAAGCAGGAATTCGCGGAGTGCTTCGATCTCCTGGTTGACCTCGATGCGGAGCGCCTGGAAGAGCTGGGCGAAGTACTTGTTCTCCTTGCCCTTTTCGGCGCATCCCGAAAGCACGGCTTTCAGGTCGCCGGTCGTCCGGATCGGATGAGCCTTCCGTGCGGTCGCCACCAGGGCTGCCGTCCGTGCCGCGTTGCGGATCTCCCCGTAATCCCGGAAGATGCGGGCCAGCTTCTCTTCCGGGTAGGTGTTCACCACCTCCTGGGCCGAACGGGTCTTCCGGCGGTCCATCCGCATGTCGAGCTCCCCGTCGAACCGGGTGGAGAACCCCCGCCCGGCCGTATCGATCTGGTGGGAGGAGATCCCCAGGTCGGCCAGGATCCCGTCCACCGGTATCGCCCGGTAAAGCTTCAGGAAGTTGCGGATGTGGCGGAAGTTGTTGTTGACGAGGATCAGCCGGGGATCGTCCGGCTTGTTCGCCATCGCCTCTTCGTCCTGGTCAAAGGCATAGAGCTTTCCTGATGTTAACCGCCTGAGTATCTCGCCGGCGTGGCCGCCGCCGCCGAACGTGGCATCCACATAGATGCCGTCGGGACGGATCGCCAGGCCATCAACGCTTTCGGTCAGCAGGACGCTTCTATGGTACATTCTCCGTATCTTCTCTCTTGGCCGGTTTATCCATGACCTCCTCCGCAAGCAGCGCGAAATCTTCGGGCTCGGCGGTCATGAGACTTTCGTATTTGTCTTTTGCCCATACCTCGATACGGTCGGAAAAGGCGAACAGGATGACATCGCGTTTGATCCCGGCATATTCCAGAAGCGTTTTGGGGATCAGGATCCGGTTGCTGGCGTCAAGGGCCAGTTCACTGGCCCCGCGGTAGAAGTATCGCACGAAATTCCGGTTCTTCCTGTTGTAGAGATTTAGCTGGTTTACTTCGTCGCTGATCTTCTTCCACTCGTTCATCGGGTAGAGGGACAGGCAGCTTTCAAACCCCCGGTTGATGACAAACCGGTCCTGCGCCTCCTGCGGGATCTGCTTCTTCAGCCCCGCCGGAAGGATGATCCGTCCCTTGTCATCGATCCTGCATTCGTATTCGCCTACCAGGTTAGCCATTCAGACTGCCGTTTCATTTTTTCTGGTGTAAATATAGAACACTTTCCCCACAATTCTCCACCTTCCCCCACTAAAAAACAATCTTTTGTTAATAACTTTTTTCAACAGGCTGATCATCCGCCTGCTCCAAGAAGCCCGGAAGGTGTACGAAACCGGTTTCAGATCAAGGGATTAGCTTGACAAACAACCGGATCAGAAGGAATTGGGAGAATATGGGGCTCAGGGAACCAGGACGAGCTTCCCCATCAGGGACCATCCATCCCGGCCTGTCACACGGATCAGGTACAGCCCGGCTTTCCACGAGCCAACCTGAAGGGTGACCTGTCCGTTCATTTCGCCCGACAGGACCAGCCTCGAATCCGGGGCATAGACAGACCATTGCAGGTCACGGAAGGATGGATTCCCGGTGGCCGAGATGGTGACTGACCGGCTGGCGGGATTGGGATAAACCGATAGACGGATAGACGGATGGACGGAGGGTTCGTTGATGGCTGGAATAACTGCAGGTTCTGAGAAGGCTGTGAAATAGTTCAGCCCGCCGGAGAAGTTGCCGGTGATCATGTCCATCAGCGAGGGATCGCTGATATGGCCGATGGCCGGGGCGCTCCGCCACCCGATCGCAGGCTGGGCCGAGGGGATCCCCACCGTTTCAAACAACGAATCGGAGCGGGTGAATGCGCCCTCAAGGTTCCCGTCAATGCCTCTATAATAAAAGAGGGTTCCCGATTCCGACCCCGCCAGCAGCCGGGTTTCCTGGTCAGCAGTCCGGAAGAAACAGGGGATGCTGTACCCGTAATATGAGGCGGCCGGGTCGGTCACATTGATCCTGCCGAGGCTGTCGGTCACCGGTGTGAACACCGGGCTTGCAGGGGAGCCCGTATTCCTGTAGTAGTTGATATTGCCGGCTTTCTCACCGATGATGAGATCTTCCAGGCCATCGTTATCGAGGTCGAACAGCTGCGGGGTGCTGAACTCCCCGGGATCGATGTTCTGGTACTTCAGCACCGGCGGAAGGAATGCAGGGGGATCCTGGGTTGTGCCGGCGTTTTCGTAAAAGATCAGGGTGCCGTCGGAACTGCCGAGAAGCAGGTCGGGATGACCGTCGCCGGTCAGGTCCCCGAAAGCGGGATAGAGTCCCTGCACCGACAGGGCGGATGCCGCGGCCAGGTCGGCCGTGACGAACTCAAACGCGGTTCCCGTATTCCTGTAATACCTGATGCCCGCTGTATAGCCCGAACGGAGAACACCCTGGTCGTACCACGACGAATCCCAGGTTCCGTAGTTTCCCACCAGCAGGTCGGTCAGTCCGTCGCCGTTCAGGTCGAAAAGGACGGGAGCGGCTGCTGAGCCGAAGTCGAGCATGTCCTGGAGGAACAGCCGATCCGTTTCAAAGCGGAAATCGGGCTGGACATCGGTCCCGTAATTCCTGTAATACCAGATGCTGTTCACATTCTGCGAGATGGCCGGGTTTGGGTCGAACGGCGAGACCAGCAGGTCTTGGATCCCGTCGAGGTCGACATCGACAAGAGCCCCGGCAGGGAACGAAAAGACCCGGATGGCCCGATCGTTCGACGGGAAGAGGGTATCCAGCGCGATCATGTTGGCGCTGTCGGGCGTTCCCCCGTTGGTCAGGGCGAAGAGTTGGGGGAAGTCGATATCGCCCACCAGCAGGTCCTTCACGCCGTCGCCGTTCAGATCGGTGGCCAGCATGGTCGACCCGGTATGCTTCGGATCGCCGTCGCCGTTGCAGGTGAGTTCATTCGAATTCTTGTATGGACAGGTGATCCCCAGGGTGATGTGGTTGGATCCTTCGCTCTCCTTGAAGTTGCCCCAGCAGTGATCGGTCAGCCGGTAATCGAGGCTGTCGCAGGTTCCGTACTTCTCCATCGAGAGGCTTTTATGGTATTCGACATACGATCCCAGTCCGAAGAAGGTCAGCAGGTCGAGATCTCCGTCGCCGTCGATATCCGCAATGGCGGGGTAGTCGACCGGCGTCAGCAGGATCCCGATATAGCCGGAGTAATAGTACGATTTCAGCATGTCCGTGACCGGCCGGAATTTCAGAATGGTGTCAGAAACGTTTTCAAACACCCTCGAGCCTCCCAGTCCGTAAGTGAACAGATCGGCTTTGCCGTCGCAGTTGTAATCGGCTGCGATCACCCAGTCGTGCAGATCGGGGAAGCGCGTGGCAAACTCCGGGGCCGGCCGGAATCCCCATCCCGTTTGGAGGTACGGCAGGATCCGGTTCCCGTGCCGGTCGAAGACCAGAAGGTCATGGACGCCGTCGAGGTTGATGTCGATGCTGCAGAACTGGCAGGAGTTGAGGCCGCCGGCCCAGGGGTAGGGCAGTGCGGTGGCGGACTGGGCAGATGACGGATGACGGATGACGGATAAGAGAATGAAGAGACAGACGGATAGACGGATAAACAGATGGGCTGTTTTTAAAAATCCGTGATTATCCGTAACGATCCGTTTCATCCGTGTTCTGTTGATACAAAATTACCCAAACTTTGATTAATTTTGATCCTGAGAAAAACACCTATGGCGAAGATACTGGTCATTGATGATGAGAAGAGCATCCGCAACACCCTGCGGGAGATCCTGGAATACGAGAAGTTCTCGGTGGATGATGCGGCCGACGGCATGGACGGGATCGCAAAAGTGAAGGAGAGCAATTACGACGTGATCCTGTGCGACATCAAGATGCCGAAGATGGACGGGATGGAAGTGCTGAACCAGCTGTTGCAGCTGACCGAGGTTCCCATCATCATGATCTCGGGGCACGGCACGATCGAAACGGCGGTGGAGGCCCTCAAGCGGGGCGCGTATGATTACATTGCCAAGCCGCTTGACCTGAACCGGCTGCTGGTGACCATCCGGAACGCAGTGGACCGCGTGAACCTCGTGAACGAAACCCGGATGCTGCGCCGCAAGGTCAACAAAGCCTATGATATCATCGGCGAGTCGGAGGCGATCCGGGAGGTGAGGAACATGATCTCCAGGGTGGCCCCGTCGGATGCCCGCGTGCTGATCACGGGCGACAACGGCACCGGCAAGGAGCTGGTGGCCCGCTGGCTGCATGCGCTCAGCAACCGGTCGAACGGTCCCTTCATCGAGGTCAACTGCGCCGCCATTCCGCCCGAGCTGATCGAAAGCCAGCTGTTCGGCCATGAGAAAGGCTCGTTTACATCGGCCGTCAAGCAGCACAAAGGGGATTTCGAACAGGCGAACGGCGGTACGCTGTTCCTCGACGAGATCGGCGACATGAGCCTTTCGGCCCAGTCGAAAGTGCTGCGCGCCCTGCAGGAGAACAAGATCATGCGGGTGGGCGGGGAGAAAGATATCCCGGTGGATGTGCGCGTCATCGCTGCTTCCAATAAAAACCTGCGCCAGGAGATCGCCAACAAGACATTCCGCGAGGATCTGTACCACCGGCTGAGCGTGATCATCATTGACGTTCCGCCGCTCAGCAAGCGGCTTGACGACATCCCCATCCTGGTCGACCACTTCATCACTGAGTTCTGCCAGGCCCAGGGGAAGCCGAAGATCACGGTGGAGCCGGAAGCCCTGGCAGCTTTGCAGAACCTCCCCTGGACCGGGAACATCCGGGAGCTGAGGAATGTGACGGAGAGAATGGTGATCCTGTGCGATTCTGCTGTAACCGCTGACGATGTGAGGCGGTATGCGGTCAACCCTTAGAACTGTAATTACGGAAGACGAAAGACGAGAGACGAATTAAATTGAAAATTACGAAGGGCCAGGGAAAAGGAGCCTCATAAAGTTCTCCTTCGCGCCACACATTGGTCCAACTCTTCATTCACTGGGCATTCATTCTAGGCATGGCTTCGAAGCAGTTTAAGGCTGCCCCTTCCAGAAAAAACAAAGGAAAGTTAATCAAAGGGTTAGCACACTTTGTTCTGAGTTTTTCAATGAATACGACCCCAAAGGCCACGTTGTTTTGTTAAAGCGCAGTCAGGTAGTATAATTTTGCTGCATTTGACATTCGTAATCCGCAATTTAATTCGTCTCTCGTCTTTCGTCATTTGTAATTAAACGAGGGTGACCCAACAGCCAGGTCACCCTCGTTTTGTGGAGCTGGAGGGATTCGAACCCTCGTCCAAACAAGCAGTAAGAGTGCTTTCTACATGCTTAGCCGCCGTTTGGTTGTCGGGAACCGGCTGGTGCGGGGCGGACCTACCGGATCCTTAGCCCTTTTGATTTCACCCGGCACACAGGGCAGGTACCGCGCTATCCCGACTTTTCTGATGCCTCGTCCGGAACACCGTCAGGAGGGGTTTCCCGGGAGACAACTGGACTTAATTTCTAAAATTAAGCGGCCAGTCTGTAAGAATAATTGTCGCCATTTGTTGGCTGCGTGAATTGGCGTTTTACGAGACCAGTCCACCAAGGCTCGGCATGCTTACAATCCCGCTTCCTTGCTGTCAAATCCTGTCAGCCCCGGAATGGGAATGCAAAGATACGAAAATACTCTTATTTTTGTGGTTTATCAGGCGATTTATGGATATTGCAAACAAGACCGTATTGGTGACCGGGGCCGGGGGGTTCATCGGCAGTCACCTCGTAGAGGCATTGATCCGGCTGAACTGCCGGGTCAGGGCGGTGGTCCATTATAACTCCTTCGGCACCTGGGGCTGGCTCGATTCGCTCCCGAAGGAGCTGCTCGACCGCATGGAGATCTTCAGCGGCGATATCCGTGATCCGAACGGGATGCTCAAGGCCATGGAAGGCACCTCGGTGGTGTTTCACCTGGCCGCGCTGATCGGCATACCGTACAGTTATCATTCGCCCGACGTATATGTCGACACGAACCTGAAAGGCACCCTGAACATGCTTCAGGCAGCTCGCCACACGGGGATTGAAAGGATCATCCATACGTCCACTTCCGAAGTATACGGCACCGCCCAATTCGTGCCCATTACCGAGGAACACCCCGTCAATCCGCAGTCGCCGTATGCGGCCACCAAAGCCGGGGCCGATTTCCTGGCCCTGACATTCCACCGGTCCTTCGGCCTGCCTGTGACCGTCGTGCGGCCGTTCAATACGTATGGGCCCCGGCAGTCGGCCCGCGCGATCATCCCGACCATCATCACCCAGATCCTCTCGGGAAAGACGACCGTCACGCTCGGGGCGACCCAGCCGACACGCGATCTGAATTATGTCGACGATACCGTGAACGGCTTCATCCAGGCGGCGGCTGCCGACCGGGCCATCGGGGAAGTGATCCACCTGGGAACCCATCGCGAGATCCCGATCGGGGACCTGGCCCACACCATCGCCGGCATCATCGGGGTTCAGGTCTCGATCCGGAGCGTGGATGAACGGAAACGGCCCGAAAAGAGCGAAGTGGAAAGGCTCTGGGCGGATAATACCAAGGCCGCGAACATCCTGGGCTGGAAGCCGGAGCACACCCTGGAGGAGGGGCTTCGGAAAACGGTCGACTGGTTCCGCAACCGCGAGAACCTTCGACTGTATAAACCGGATATCTATAATATCTGAAGTGGGGCCGGTTTCGTTCCCGGATCTGTTCAGGGCTCGGCCCCGTGGATGATGTTCTTCACGAAAGCCGACAGGTCGTACCGGGTGGTGAACAGCCGGTGAAGTTCTGCGATGATGGGGAACTCCGCATCCACGTTGATCTTCCCGGAGAGTTCCTGGTAGAAGACTTCGACTGCGGTTTTTCCTTCCAGCACGAGTTCGTGGGAGACATGTTCGGTGAAGAAGCCTTTACCGATCAGCAGTCCGAGCGTCCGGTTGCGGCTCAGGTCGTTCAGCGACGTGAGGGTGAAGTCGCCGTAGCCGCAATAGAGGAAGAGGGTATCCTCCCGGCCGCCAAAGTGCACGAGCACCCGGCGCATCTCCCGGAACGCTTTGGTCAGCACCATGAACCGCAGGTTAGGCGAGTTGAACTGGGCGTCGATCACGCCCATGACGATAGCATACATGTTCTTGAGGATGCTGAGGATCTCGACGCCGGTGACATCGGTGGAGTAATCAAGATAAATGGAGGTATCTGCCAGAACGTTTGCGACCTGGTTCCTGTGGGTTTCTTCAGCATAACCCAGCGTAAAGGCAGTGGGGATCCGGTTGACGATCTCGCGGGCGAAGCTGGGGCCTTTCAGGGTGCTGACGGGGTTGGGGAGGCGTTCCGACAGGCACTGGCAGACGGTTTTGTTGCCGCATCCGAATCCTTTGGCCAGGTTGACCAGGAGGCTTTCCGGGCAAAGGAACGGACGGAGTGATTCCAGGTAGTCGACCACCACCACGGAGGGGATGGCGAGAAACACCAGTCCGGCGTTTTCGAGCACCTGGTTGTCGAGGGTTGCGCGGAGGTTGTCATGCAGCCGGAGGGTGGGGAAGCAGCGGCTGTTCATGTGCGACCGGCGGATCTCATCCACGGTGTCCGGTTCGATGGAGAGGAGGGTGACCTCCAGTCCGGGTTTGGCGGCCAGGATATTGCCAAGGGCTGTGCCAATGACTCCTGCGCCGAGTATGGTGATATGGGTTGTGTCGTGTTTCATCCTGGCCATGCAAAGGTATATTATTCCGGCGACTGGTTGAAGATGATCTCGAAGCAGGCGCCGCCGTTACTGACGGATCTTACCGAACCTTCCACCTGGGTAACCAGCATCTTGACGATCTGCGAACCGAGGGTGCCGGTGCTGTCCATGGTATATCCCTCCGGCAGTCCTTTCCCACTGTCGCGGATGGTCAGGATCCATTTCACCGGCTCTCCGGACGGATTGGTCTCATAAGGCATCAGGTCGATGAAGAGGTATCCGTCTTCTGTCTCGGTGAAGGCATATTTATATGAGTTCGTGACCAGTTCGTTGACCACCAGTCCGAGAGGCAGTGCCGTTCCAATATCCAGGATGCAGGGTTTGGTGTTGGGGATGATGTGGACTGTTTTGGACCGGTTGGCCGCGGCGACAATATTGGCCAGCTGGACCACGTAGGTGTCGAACGGGATAAAATCGAGGTTTTCGTTCCTGTATAGGAGTTCGTGGACCAGCGACATGGATCTGATGCGCAGTTCCAGGTCATTGACCAGGTTGGCCAGTTCGATGTTATGGCGGGCTGATTTCTGCAGGGTCAGGACTCCGATCAGGATCGCGAAATTATTTTTCACGCGGTGGTGGACCTCTCGCAGGAGGATCTCCTTTTGCTTGGCGTTCTCGGCCAGTTGTTCTTCATATTTGACGCGTTCCTCGATGTTTCTGAGGACCGAGATGCAGCCGTTGTATTT
>DAIRDK010000004.1:0-31150 GCA_036796175.1 Bacteroidales bacterium
TCCCGGCCGGACCTCCTCGAATATTGCCGCTTCCACAACCCTGCGCCTGGCCAACGATTGTCCCAATATAGCAGGGATCAAAGAGGCATCCGGAAATTTCGAACAGATCTTCCAGGTATTGAAGAACCGGCCGAAGGATTTCCTTGTCCTTTCAGGAGACGATGCACTGACCCTCCCGATGATCGCAGCCGGGGCCGACGGGGTCATTTCCGTAGTGGCCAATGCCTATCCGAAAGAGTTCTCCGATATGGTACGGCATGCACTGAAAGGGGATTTCGCCACAGCAAGGAACAACCATTTCCTGCTCCTCGACCTGGTAAACGCCCTGTTCGCTGACGGAAGTCCGGCAGGTATCAAAGCCGCACTGGAGATCAAGAAGCTGTGCAGGAACGAACTGAGACTTCCTCTGGTGGGAGTTAAACAGGAAGTCCATGCGCGAATTAAAGAACTCATCAGACACATTGAACGATAACATGAAGAAACTGGTCCTGACATTATTCACCCTGCTTATTATCAGTTTTCTCACACCGCTTATCGCCCAGGAGGCTCAAAACAGTATCCTTGAGCAGGCTTTTGGCGATGATGGAGAAATCTATTTTAAATTCAGTATTTCTGAAAAAAGTGATGCTGACCTACTCACCCGGATCATTTCCATCGACAATGTGGCAGGTAATGAAGTCTATGCCTATGCCAATAAAAAGGAATTCCGGAAGTTCCTCGAACTGGGTTACGCATGGACGCTGCTTCCCCATCCGGGCAGGCTTCTCGATGAATCCCAGCTGATGATTCCCCCTGCAGGGGATGCCCCCGGTACAGACTGGAATTTTTACCCCACCTACCAGCAGTACCTTGATTTCATGGTAGGTTTTGCTGCCGGTCACCCTGAGATCTGCCGGCTGGATACCATCGGTTATACGGTCCAGAACCGCCTGTTGCTTGCGGTCAAGATCAGCGATAAGGTGAATGAACGGGAAGCCGAACCCGAGTTTCTTTACACTTCATCCATCCACGGGGACGAACTGACGGGGTATGTGCTGATGCTCCACCTGATCGATTACTTGCTTTCGGGTTATGGTACAGATCCCAGGATCACCGCCATGATCGACACCACGGAGATATTCATCTGCCCCCTGGCCAATCCCGATGGAACCTATCATGGCGGCAACAACACCGTTTACGGGTCCCAGCGGTACAATGCCAATTACATCGACCTGAACCGGAACTACCCGGATCCGGCTGACGGTCCTCATCCCGACGGCAACGACTGGCAACCTGAGACAGAAGCATTCATGGCCTATGCCGACAGCAACCATTTTGCCATGGGGGCCAATTTCCACGGTGGGACCTCCGTGCTGAATTACCCCTGGGATACCTGGTCGAGGCTGACTGCTGACGATGATTGGTGGCAGTTCGTGTGCCGGGAGTACGTGGATACGGTCCACCTGTATTGTCCTCCGGGGTATTACAGCGGATATGATAACGGGATCACCAACGGGTATGCGTGGTACAGGATCACCGGTGGACGCCAGGATTATATGAATTACTGGCACGCCTGCAGGGAAGTCACGAACGAAATCTCCGATATCAAACTATTGCCTGCGGGCCAGCTGCTGAATTATTGGAACTACAACTACCGCTCCCTGCTTAATTATGTCGAAGAAGTCAACTATGGTGCCCAGGGGATCATTACGGATTCGGTGACCGGCGAACCCCTGGAAGCCAAGATCTATATCTTTGGACACGACAAGGACAATTCACACGTCTTTTCAAAACTTCCTTCGGGGTACTATTCCAGGCTACTGTTTGAAGGATCCTATAATTTCTCGGTATCCTGCCAGGGTTATTTTACCAAGCTGATTACCGGTATTCAGATCCAGAACCGCCAGCGTACTCCGCTGGATATTCAGCTTGTGCCCCTGAACATCGCGATCGGCGAACAAACGCAGCACCGGGCCGTCATGGCGTTCCCGAACCCTGCCCACGGATCATTCCGACTGGTTCTCCCTACGCTGTCGCAGGGCGAGACTAGCGTAGAGCTGGTCAACACAACGGGGATCAAAGTCTGTGAATCCCGCTATCCCACCGGCACAGTCAGCGCAACGGTAAATGTGAGCAACTTGTCCCCCGGGCTCTATTTCCTGAGGGTGACAGCAGCCGAGGGGGAATTTCAGGACCGGGTCGTGATCTATTAGAAGAAGAGTTTCAGGCCATTCCCAAAGACCATGCGGAACAGGACCAACAAGGTCAGTGCCGCTACGACCAGCGGGATGTAGATCCTTACCTGCCGGGGATCTTCGTCAAAATAAAAGTCCTCGAGCCTGGAACCCTGGATCATCATCGGGATCAGGAGGAAAACCATCGTCAGGTTAACACCGGTTTCATAGGGGGAAAAACCAGGCAGTTTGACCAGTGTCAGGATGACGGTTCCTATGAGGAAAGGCAGGATGAACTGATAAGTCAGGAACCTGCGAGCATAATGGGAAGGGAGCTCGTTGAAGTAGATATTCGCCGAAACCGTGAACAGCCGGGCAAACCTGAATCCGAGCGAGATCATCCCGATCAGTGCCAGCACCGTGATCACCATCATCACGGTATCTTTTGCATATAGGTACATCAGGACAAATCCGAATCCCCTGCTGAACAGGGCACCCAACATGATCTCGCCGAAGAAATAAACCGATGCGTGAATGAACATCCACAGGACTAACAGCCGGAGCACTCCGTTTTCCTCGGCCACGATGTTGTACAGGATGATCAGGATGATGCCCGCCAGCAGGGCGGCCAGGGGGCCGGCGCTATAGACCACTTTAACCGCATCGGGTGACCAGCCGACCCCTTTGATCAGGAATGACAGGTCGTTGTAATAAATGACCGTGGGTATGTTAAACGCAAAGGCCGCCAGTGCTGTGGCGAAGTTGTACAGGATGAAGATAAGGATGTAAGCCACCAGGAAGAAAAATACCGAGTTGATACTGATCACCATGAAAGAACCTCCCGGAATGGTCCGGTCCTTATGGCCTGTGTTTCGTACCACCTGCCTGGGCTTAAATAAAGAACCCCGCCGCAGGAGGAAGGAGATCTTCCTTGATGTCCGGTAGAGGTATCCGGTCCGGCGACGGGGTGTCAACGCCATGGCGAATCGGATTAATATTGATCCGCGACCGGCGGAATACCTCCTGTGGAGTACTTGCCTTCGTTCAGTTTATTCCTGACTTCAGAGAACGCTTTGATCGTGTAGTCCACATCCTCCAGGGTATGTGCGGCAGTCGGAATGAGTCGAAGCATGATCACACCCTTGGGAACGACCGGGTAGATCACCATGGAGCAAAAGATGCCGTAATTCTCGCGCAGGTCGGCGACGATCTGGGTGGCTTCCCCGAGTCCGCCTTTCAGGAAGACCGGTGTGACCGGTGAAGCAGTGCGGCCCAGATCAAAACCGTTGGCTTTAAGTCCCGATTGCAAGGCATTGACAATGGTCCAGAGTTTCTCTTTCAGTTCGGGATGCGTGCGGATCAGTTCCAGACGTTTGAGCGATCCGATCACCATGGGCATTGGGAGTGATTTTGCATAGATCTGCGAACGCATGTTGAAGGCAAGCGATTTGACGATCCGCTTTTCGGAGGCCACAAAAGCGCCGATCCCGGCCATGGCCTTGGCAAATGTTCCGAAATACACATCAACGCCATCCATGCACTTTTGCAGTTCGCTGGTACCGGCACCCGATGTTCCCATGGTTCCGAAGCCGTGTGCATCGTCGACCAGCAGACGGAAGCCATATTTATCTTTGAATTTCAGGATGCCGCTCAGGTTGCCCTGGTCTCCGGCCATCCCGTAAACCCCTTCGGTGATCACCAGGATCCCGCCACCCGTCTGATCTGCCAGTTTCCGGGCCCGTTTCAGCGAGGCCTCGAATTTTTCCATGTCGTTGTGGGGATAAACGAACCGTTTCCCCAAATGCATGCGTAGTCCGTCCAGAATGCAGGCATGTGCCTCCGAATCATAAACAACCACATCGTGACGGTCGATCAGTGAATCAATGATCGATACCATCCCCATATAGCCAAAATTGAGCAGATAGGCTGCTTCCTTGTGCTCGAAATCTGCCAGCTCCTGTTCGAGTTGTTCATGGTAAATGGACTGCCCCGACATCATCCTTGCGCCCATTGGTGAAGCCAGTCCGAATTCTTCAGCTGCCTTGCGATCGGCTTCCCTCACTTCAGGATGGTTTGCCAGGCCCAGATAATTATTGAGACTCCATACCAGCACCGGCTTCCCGCGGAATGACATCCGGTTGGAGATCTCGCCTTCCAGTTTGGGAAAGAAGTAATACCCGTAGCCCTGGTCAGCAAATGCGCCCAGTGGGCCCATGTTACTGACGACTTTTTCAAAAATATCCACAGCGTTGTTTTTTAGTGAAAAGATCGGTTTGATGCGGCAAAATTACCAATTTCATGATTATTTCAATCAAAAATTGTACCTTTGCACCATGAAAATGAACCCTGTAGTCGCTGTCTCGGTCCTCTCGATCCTGCTGCTCAGTTCCTGCAAGTTTTCAAAGACTCTGAAAAATCCTGATATCGAAGCCAAGTATAAGGCTGCAACGGAGTATTACAATGCGAAGGATTACTCACGCGCATTACAGTTATATGACCAGCTGTCCAGTGCGGTCAGGACCACCGACAAAGCGGAGGATCTGAATTACAACTACGCCTACTGTTATTATAACATGAAGGATTATACCCTGGCGTCCTATTATTTCAAACGGTTTTACACGAACTTTCCCGGATCGTCACGTGCGGAAGAGGCATTGTACCTGGCCGCCTACTGCAACTACCTCAACTCCCCGGAATACAGTCTGGACCAGTCAACCACCTATGAAGCCATCAAAGACCTTCAGCTGTTCGTGAATATCTACCCCAACAGCAAGCGGGTTTCGGAGTGCAACGACCTGATCGACGACCTGCGGGCCAAGCTGGAATACAAGGATTACCGGATCGCCCGGCTCTATTTCCGCATGGGCGACTACAATGCAGCGATCACCTGCTACAATAGCATCCTGAAGGATTATCCCGAGACGCCGCACCGGGAGGAGATCCTGTTTCTCATCCTGAAGACATACCAGAAGTATGCGAAGGAAAGTATCGATGCGAAAAAGAAAGAACGTTACACGAGAGCCGTAATTGCTTACAACGACCTGATGAAAGAGTACCCGGAAAGCCAATTCAGGGATGAAGCCAGGGTGGTCTATGACAAATGCAACGTGGAACTGCAACTGCTCACATCACCCAAACCAAAGAAAAAATAGTTGTTTCATCAATATAACCCACATGGATTATAAGAAAGTGAAGACCGATGTAACTGCCGTCACCCGTAACATTGAAGATTTTACCCGGGGGACCAGCAATGTGTATGAAACAGTTGTTGTTCTTTCAAAAAGAGCCAACCAGATCAGCTCGGAACTGAAGGAGGAACTGAACCAGAAGATCTCGGAGTTCGCCACTACCACCGATAACCTGGAAGAGGTGTTCGAGAACCGCGAACAGATCGAAATCGCCAAATATTTTGAACACCTTCCGAAACCTACCCTGATCGCCGTCCAGGAATATATCAACGACGAGATCTATATCCGGAACCCGAACAAGGAGGAATCGGAAGAAAGCGCTGAATAAGCCGGAATGCTGAAAGGCAAGAAAATAGTCATCGGGATAACGGGCAGTATCGCGGCCTATAAGATCCCTTATCTCGTGCGAATGCTCGTACGGGAGGGAGCTGAGGTGAAGATCATCATGACCCCCGCGGCCGTCGATTTCGTCACCCCGCTGACCCTGGCAACCCTTTCGCGCAACGACGTGATCCTACATCCGTTTGACCAGAAAACAGGTCGCTGGAACAGCCATGTGGAACTGGGGACCTGGGCCGACCTGATGCTTTTTGCACCGGTCACCGCCTGTACACTTGGGAAAATGGCCTCGGGAATGGCTGATAATTTCCTGGTCACTGCCTACCTGTCTGCAAAATGCCCCGTCATGATCGCACCGGCAATGGACCTGGACATGTACCAGCATCCTTCAACCCGGAAGAACATCGGGATCCTGATGTCATACGGCAACCATATCATTGAACCCCAGACAGGTGAACTGGCCAGCGGGCTTTCGGGTCCGGGCCGGCTGGAAGAACCCGAACGGATCCTGGAGATCATCCGCAGTTTTTTTTTGCATAAAGACGAACTCAGGGGCAAACAAGTGCTCGTCACTGCAGGCCCCACGTTCGAGGAACTGGATCCCGTGCGATTTATCGGCAACCGCTCCTCCGGGAAGATGGGTTTTGCGCTCGCTGAAGAAGCAGCGAAAAGAGGTGCAACCGTGACCCTGATCACAGGACCGGTCCATCTGAAGACGTCAAACCCTGGAATCCATTGTGTGGAGGTCACTTCAGCGGAAGAGATGCACCAGGCCTGCCTGGCCAACTCACAGAAAGCAAATCTGATCCTGATGGCCGCAGCAGTCGCGGATTATATGCCTGTGGCCCGAAGCCGGACGAAGATCAAGAAAAAAAACGGACGACTGGATATTCCCCTGAAACCGACACCTGATATCCTGGCTGAACTTGGCAAGCAAAAACCCAAAGGACAGATTCTGATCGGATTTGCACTTGAAACGGACCAGGAAGAGGTTAACGCCCGGAAGAAACTGAAGGAGAAGAACCTCGACATGATCGTTCTCAATTCCCTCCGGGACAAGGGGGCCGGCTTTGACATGGACACGAATAAAGTCACCCTGTTCCTTCGGGATGGGCAAATTCTGAAAGGCGGCCTGAAAGCAAAAGAGGAAGTAGCATACGATATTTTCAATGCTTTAACGTTATTACCCAAACCAAAGACCAGATGAAGCTATTGAAAACGCTTTTGCTGACCGTTTTACTCACCGTGCTCGCCTGTTCAGCACGGTCCCAGGAGTTCGACTGCATGGTCAATGTGAACTACCAGAAGGTTGAAGGTACTGACAAACAGACTTTCGAAACCATGCAGACCGCGATCTATGAATTCATGAATAACCGAAAATGGACTAACTACAACATCAAACTGGAGGAACGGATCGAATGCACGATATTGATCACCATCAACGACCGCCCTAGCACGGATGAATTCCGTGGCACGGTCAACGTGGTCCTGCGTCGACCGGTGCTCAATACTGCTTACAATACCATCCTTTTAAACCATTATGACAAGGATTTTTATTTCAAATACGTTCAGTTCCAGCCACTTGACTATGCAGATGGTACATTTTCGTCAAACCTGACCCAGGTCCTCGCATTCTATGTCAATGTCATGCTTGGTTTCTATTTCGACTCGTTCAGCCTTTATGGAGGCAGCCAGTTCTTCTCCAAGGCACAGGATATCGTGAATGTTGCGCAGAGCGCTCCAGACCCGGGATGGAAAGGTTTTGAAAGCATGAAGAATCGTTATTGGCTGATTGAGAATGTGATGAATGGTTCCAATGCGCCCATGCGCGAATTCTATTACAATTACCACCGGCTCGGCCTGGACCAGATGTATGATAAACAGGATATAGGACGAGCAGCTATCACCGAAAGCATTAACCTGCTGTACAAGGTGTATAACGCCAAACCCGATCTCTACCTCCTTCAGACCACCCTCGACGCAAAGAAGGATGAACTGGTGAACATCTATTCTGATTCCAGGGTGCCTCCCATGGAAAAAAATAATGTGGTGAACATCCTGAAAGAGATCGACCCTGCCAATAGTTCAAAATATTTAGCTATATTGGAATCCAAATAGCATCATCCATTCTAATTTGAATAATTCGTTGTAAGACATGCTGTTAAAGCTGTTCATCGAAAACTATGCTTTAATTGAAAAACTGGAGATCGGTTTTCCTGAAGGATTCACGGTCATCACCGGTGAAACAGGTGCAGGAAAGTCAATCCTCGTAGGGGCTTTATCCTTGATCCTGGGAGAACGGGCCGACACTTCGGTATTGTCCGACCTGGGTAAGAAATGCGTGGTGGAAGGTACGTTCGACGTATCAGGATACGGACTCGAAGACTTCTTTACTAATAATGATATTGATTTTGAATCATATACGGTAATCCGACGCGAAATTTCCGCGAGTGGCAAGTCCCGGGCATTTATTAATGATTCACCGGTCAATGTCTCTCTTCTGAAGGATCTCGGCGAACGGCTCGTGACCATCCATTCCCAGCATTCCATCATCACATTAACCGATCCGGATTTCCAACTTGCTGTTATTGATGACTTTGCAGGGGTTCAGTCCGAAGTCGCCGATTACCGGAAACGATTCCGCGCCTGGAATGAAAGGAAACGGGAGCTGGCTGAACTGACCGCTCAACAATTAAAGATGGAAAGCGAGCAGGACTACTACAGGTTCCAGTGGGATGAACTGATCAAAGCCAACCTGGTCTATGGTGAACAGGAAGAACTTGAACAACAGCAAGAACTTCTTGAACACGCAGGCGAAATCAAATCGGGATTGGTCAAATCCGTTCAGATCATCTCAGGGGATGAGTCGGGATTGCTGACTCTTCTGACCGACCTGGCCGGTACGTTATCCTCGGTTTCCACATACCATAAAGATATTAAAGTAATTGTTGAAAGATTAGGGTCCAATAGATTGGATATTAAAGATATATTAACTGATATTCAACATATTGAACCCACGATTTCCTTTGATCCTGCCGAGCATGAATCGATCACTGCCAGGCTGGACCTCATCTACCGGCTTCAGAAAAAACACGGAGTAAATTCAGTCGCGGGTCTTATCTCGGTCAGGGATGAGCTCGGGAGAAAAATTGGCTCATCGGATGAACTGAAAGGACGGATTGCCGCACTTGAAAAGCAGATCACATCGGAGGAAACGGCTTTGAGGCAACTGGCCGGAGTGATTTCCGGACGAAGGGGAAAGGCTGTTCCGGCATTCCAGAAGGAGATGAACGGCCTTTTGGTTTCCCTGGGCATGCCATCTGCACAGTTCCTGGCGGACCTGGAAAAAACGGATTTGCTGCTGAAAGATGGAACTGACCAGGTCACCTTCCTGTTCACGGCGAACAAGGGAGTAGATCCAGCAGAACTTTCAAAAGTCGCGTCAGGGGGAGAGTTATCCCGGCTGATGCTGTCGATCAAATCTCTTATAACTCAGAAAAACCTGCTGCCAACCGTCATTTTTGACGAGATCGACAGCGGGATATCCGGAGAAATTGCCGGGAAAGTCGGCAATATCCTGAAGACCATGTCCGGGCATATGCAAGTGATCGTGATCACCCATCTGCCCCAGATAGCCGGGAAAGGCGATTCGCACCTGTGGGTTTATAAGCAGGCCACCCGGACCACAACCCGCTCTATGATCAGGAAACTCACTGACGGAGAACGGATTGAAGAAATTGCAAGAATGCTGAGCAATGAACAGGTATCCGAGGCCGCCGTGATGACAGCCAGGGAGTTGCTCAAGAACTGATGTTCCATTAAAACGAGTGACCATCATGACTTATAATCTGTTAAAAGGAAAACGGGGGATCATCTTCGGTGCCCTTGACAATAAATCCATTGCCTGGAACGTGGCGGAACGGGCCTTTGAGGAAGGCGCGCTGTTTACCCTGACCAACACACCGATCGCCATCCGGTTCGGCCAGATCAGGGACCTTGCGGAGGCCTGTAATGCACAGGTCATTCCGGCCGATGCGACCAGCATTGACGACCTGGAAACGGTCTTCCGCAAGTCCATGGAAATCCTTGGCGGAAAGATCGATTTCGTGCTTCATTCCATCGGGATGTCGATGAATGTCAGGAAAAGCCGGGAATATGACGATCTTGACTACGATTTCTACCACAAGACGATCGACATTTCGGCCATGTCATTTCACAAAATGCTGCAGGTGGCTAAAAAGCTCGACGCCATCACCGAGTGGGGGTCCGTCGTGGCGCTCTCCTATATCGCGGCCCAGCGGACATTATACCGGTACAACGACATGGCTGATGCCAAGGCCATGCTCGAATCCATTGCCCGGAGTTTCGGGTATATCTATGGTCGCGAGAAGCACATCCGGGTCAATACTATTTCGCAGTCGCCCACCAAGACCACGGCCGGTCTGGGAGTGAAGGGGATCGATGCCCTGTTCGATTTTACCGAACGCATGTCGCCCCTCGGCAATGCGACGGCCGATGAATGTGCCGGATTCTGCGTTGTCCTCTTCTCCGACCTGACCCGAAAGATCACGATGCAGAATATCTTCCACGACGGAGGATTCTCCAGCATGGGGATGAGCCTGCGAGCCATGACCCAGTACAATAAATGCCTGGATGATGAGGAGTGAATAGTTCCTTTGGACTTCTTCAATTTCTCGTATCTTTGCACCTTTAAATCAGCCTTTAATTTATTAAAACGATCAGTAAATGAAGATATTGGTTTGTATAAGCCATGTGCCTGACACCACTACCAGGGTGAAGTTCCTGCCGGACCTGAAAAAACTGGATACGACCGGCATTCAGTGGGTGATCAACCCCTGGGATGAACTGTCCCTGACCCGGGCACTGGAGCTTAAAGACATTCCTGCAAATGGTGTGGAAAAAGTGACCGTGATCAACGTGGGTCCTGTAGCAACAGAACCCACGATCCGTAAAGCCCTCGCGATCGGTGCCGATGACGCGATCCGGGTGGATGCAGAACCGGCTGATGCCTTTTTCGTTGCCGCCCAGATCGCGGAAGTGATCAGGCAGGACCCATATGATATCATTCTGTGCGGCATTGAATCAAGCGATTACAACGGCTCCATGGTAGGAGGGATGCTTGCTGAATTTCTGGGCATTCCTTCCGTATCGGCGGTGTCAGGACTGAATATCGAAAACGGGAAAGCCATCGTAATCCGCGAGATTGATGGAGGCAAAGAGATACTGGAAGTTCCGGCCCCCTTCGTTGCCGTCGTTCAGAAAGGAATTGCAAAAGAACCCCGCATCGCCGCCATGCGAGGTATCATGATGGCCCGCACAAAGCCTATCCGGGTAGCCGCCGCGGCACCCATCGAAGCAGTGACCGGACTCGTGAGTTATGAGTTGCCCAAACCCCGGGCGGCCTGCAAGTTTGTTGACGCTGACCATCCAAAGCAGTTGATCGACCTCCTCCAGAACGAAGCCAAAGTCATTTAATCAGAAACAAAACACATTTATATATGTCCGTATTAGTTTATCTCGAGAATTGGGACGGAAAATTTAAAAAACTCACTTTCGAACTCGCCTCTTACACAGCCAGACTGGCCGCCATGATGGGGACAACCCCTGTCGCCCTGTCTGTCGGCCCGGTGGAACAGGCTGAACTTGAACAGGTCGCCAGGTACGGGATCGGCAGGATCCTGACCGTGAACGATCCTGCCCTGAACATCCTGGATAACCAGGCCTATTCCTATGTCATTTCAACCGTTGCTGGCCGGGAACATGCTTCCGTGATCGTCCTGGCCAACAACAACACGGGTAAAGCACTGGCCCCGAGGCTCTCCGTGAGGCTGAACGCAGCCCTCGGTTCCGGTGTCAGCAAGCTTCCCGTCAGCGTTCAGCCATTTGTCATTTATAAAAAGGTATTCTCGGGAAATGCATTTGCCGATGTCGAGCTGAAGACACCGGTCAGGATCCTGACGTTGTCGCAAAACTCGTTTGACCTGGCCGAAAACCCTCAATCCCCTGCCATTGAAGAGGCCGGCGTTTCTTTAGATCCTGGAATGGTCAGGACCCGGGTACAGGAGGTGCAGAAACAATCCGGCAAGATCCTGCTGACCGATGCCGAAATTGTCGTTTCCGGAGGAAGAGGGATGAAATCGCCCGGCAACTGGGGCCCCCTTACCGAACTTGCAGAGCTGTTAGGCGGCGCCACCGCCTGTTCACGTCCCGTTTCCGATGAAGGATGGAGACCTCACGAAGAACACACGGGGCAGACCGGCAAGATCATTGCGCCGAATCTTTACATTGCGATCGGGATCTCGGGTGCTACCCAGCACATCGCAGGGGTCAGTTCCTCCCGGTATATCGTTGCAGTCAACACCGATAAGGATGCCCCGATCTTCGAAGTCGCCCAGTACGGCATCGTCGGCGACGCGATGAAAGTCCTGCCGAAACTTGTGGATGCAGTCAGGGAGATCAAGGCAAAATAAGTATGGCCAAACAGATCATCTTTGCCCTCACACTGCTCATCACCCTTTCTGTCTTTGCCTTCACGGCAACCCGTATCATCCGGTATTTCCTGCTGACCCACAAAGGATTTCCCGTCCGGGACCTGGGTAAGCGGTTCAATCTCATGATGAGCGTGGCCATCGGCCAGACCAAGATCTTCCGGCGGCCTGTCATCGGGACATTTCATGCCCTGGTATTCTGGGGATTCTGCGTCATTTTATTGGGTAGCATCGAAATGGTCATCGACGGGGTTTCAGGAACGGAACAGGCTCTTCGGTTTCTGGGACCTGTGTACAATGTGATCATGGCCTCGGGCGACATCTTTGCCCTGCTGGTAGGGATCTCTGTTCTCGTGTTCCTGGTACGGCGTATCTTCCTTCACATCCGCCGGTTCGAAGGCATCGAAATGAAACAGATCTCCCATATCGATGCGAATGTGGCCCTGAGTATCATCCTGCTGCTCATGATCTCCCTGCTTGGCATGAATATCGAAGGCATCCGCCAGGGTGAATTCACCGGCAGGATCCCGGCCGGCGTGTTCCCGGTAAGCAGCGTGCTGGCAGGCTTTTTGGGAACGCCTGGTGAGGGAATCCATGCATGGAGGGAGGTTTTCTGGTGGTCGCACATCCTCCTGATCTTCCTTTTTGCCAATCTGCTCCCATATTCGAAGCACTTTCACGTATTCATGTCGGTGCCCAATGTGTTCCTGACCCGGATGGAACCATTGGGGAAACTGACCACCATGGATAGCATTACACGGGAAGTGAAGCTCATGCTCGATCCAAATGCCTCGTTCGCGGCGCCTTCCCCCGACGCGCCGGTGGAACGGTTCGGGGTCAGGGATGCGGAAGATGCCACCTGGAAGAATTATTTTGATTCACTGGCATGCACTGAATGCGGCCGGTGTACCGCCGTTTGTCCGGCCAACATCACAGGCAAGCGCCTCTCCCCGCGCAAGATCATGATGGATCTGCGAGCCAGGATGAAGGAAAAGGGCCCTGGGCTCGTAAAGGACAAAGCGTTTACCGACCATAGATCCCTGGTGCGCGATTACATTTCGGAAGAGGAGTTGTGGGCTTGTACCACGTGCAATGCCTGCGCGAAGGAATGCCCGATCAACATCAGCCAGCCCACGCTGATCGTTGACATGCGCAGGTACCTGGTCATGGAAGAGGGATCCGCCCCCGGCGGACTCAAGACCATGTTCAGCAACACCGAGAACAACGGGGCGCCCTGGCAATATTCGCCGGAAGACCGTGCCATTCCCGGTGCTCCGCTGATGTCGGAACTGGCTGCCCGCGGCGAACGGCCCCAATACCTCTTCTGGGTGGGATGTGCAGGAGCCTATGACGACCGGTACAAAAAGGTGACGAGGGCATTCATAAAGATCCTCGATCACCTGAAAGTGAGTTATGCCGTTCTTGGACCCGAGGAGACCTGCACCGGAGATCCGGCACGCCGTGCAGGGAATGAGATGCTTTACCAGATGCAGGCATTGCAAAACATCGACACCCTGAAACGGTATGAGGTCAGAAAGATCCTGACAATTTGCCCTCATTGCTATAATATCTTTAAAAATGAATATCCCGACCTCGGAGGAACCTATGAGGTCGTGAATTATATCACGTTCCTTGACCAGGCCATCTCGGAAGGCAGCCTGACCCTTTCGGACCGCATGCTGAAGGAGGCCACGGTCACTTACCACGATCCCTGCTACCTGGGCCGCGCAAACGACGTGTATGCCGAACCCCGTTCCATTCTGAAACAACTGACTCCGGGCTTCAGGGAGATGGAACGTCACAAGAGTTTCGCCCTTTGCTGCGGTGCCGGCGGAGCTCAAATGTTCAAGGAGGCCGAACCCGGCAGTAAGGAGGTCTATATGGAACGCACGGAAGAAGCGCTGAGGACCGGGGCTTCCGTGATTGCCACGGCATGTCCCTTCTGCATGAACATGATCACGGACGGCATCAAGTACAACAACCGGGAGGAAGATGTAAAAAATTATGATATTGCTGAGCTGATTGCCCAAAGCATGGAATAAAAAACCGAAACGAAAATCAATCCCATGGAGAACAAAAAAGTATTAAAGAGTGGTGAATTTCTTGTTACCGGAAGCAACCCGGCCGATATGTTCATCCCCGAGGAGTTCACCGAAGAACAGCTGATGATCGCCCAGACGTGCAGGGATTTCCTTGAAACGGAATTGTACCCGTACCTCGACCAGCTCGATACGCCCGATATTCAGAAGATGAAAAGCATCCTCAAAAAAGCCGGTGAACTCGGCCTCATGGGCATCTCCCTGCCGGAAGAGTACGGCGGGTTCGGGCAGGATTTTATCACCCAGATGCTGGCTGCTGAAGTGATCGGTGCAGGTTATTCATTCTCCGTGGCATTCATGGCCCATTGCGGGATCGGGACTTTGCCGATCATGTATTACGGCAATGAGGACCAGCGCCAGCGTTACGTGACCAAACTGGCTACAGGGGAACTGCTTGGCGCATACTGCCTCACGGAACCCGGCGCAGGGAGCGATGCCAACGCGGGCAAGACCCAGGCCAAGCTATCGGAAGACGGTACGCATTATATCCTGAACGGACAGAAAATGTGGATCACCAACGCGGGGTTTGCGGATGTTCAGACAGTGTTTGCCAAGATCGACTGCGACCGGGTGCTCAGCGCCTTTATCGTTGAACGCAACTTCCCGGGAGTGGTGGTCAATCCCGACGAGCATAAAATGGGGATCAAGGGATCATCCACTGCGCAGATCTTTTACAACGATGTTAAAGTTCCCGTGGAGAACCTGATCGGCAAACGGGGAGAGGGATTCCGCATCGCCCTCAGCATCCTTCATATGGGCCGCATCAAACTGGGCGCAAATGTATTGGGCGCATCCAAGAAGGCGATCAACGATTCGGTCAGCTATGCCAACGAACGCAAACAGTTCGGAACCCTGATCTCCGCTTTCGGATCGATCAGGTACAAACTGGCCGAACAGGTGATCCGCACCTGGGCGCTGGAATCGGCGATCTACCGGCTCAGCAAGGATATCGACGACCAGATCTCACGCCTCAAGTCAGAGGGGATGGACAAAGGCCGTGCCAGCATCGAAGGCATTGCGCATTACGCGGTGGAAGCGGCCATCCTGAAAGTGTACGGATCCGAAGTGCTCGATTATGTGATCGACGAAGCGGTCCAGATCCATGGCGGTATGGGTTATTCGGCCGAAATGGCCGTCGAACGCGGTTATCGCGATTCCAGGATCAACCGGATCTTCGAAGGCACCAACGAGATCAACCGGCTGCTGGTTTCCGACACGGCGATGAAGCGCGCCCTGAAAGGGGAATATGATATCTTTGGAAAGGCTGAAGAACTCTTTAATTCAGGTCATGTAGCCGACCCGGCTTCGGATTCCGAGTCCTACTTCGAGGAAAAGATGCGCTACCTGCGCAATTTCAAGAAAGCCACGCTCCTGGTTATCCATGGCGCCATGAAGCAGTTCGAGAAGAACCTGGTGAACGAACAGGAAATTTTGAACAACATTTCCGACATGATGATGGAGATCTATGTCGCCGAATCCATGGCCCTGCGTGTTGAAAAACTCAGGAACATGAAAGGGGAGGAGGCTGTTTCGCTATACATGGATATCCTTGATGTCTACATCTATGACATTGCCGGGGATCTCACTAAATCCGGGTGCGACGCCGCCAATTCCCTGGGCCATGCCGAAGTGGCGGCGAAACTGAACGGGATGATCGAATCCTGTACCAGGGTAGCTCCGGTCAATGTGAAAGAAGCCCGCAGGAGAATTGCTGCGAAGCTGATTGATGATAATGCTTACAAATTCTAAACGGTAGCCTTCGAGATCACGATCGCCATGTCCGATTTCTCTTTATCGTAATCAATGGTGATCAGATCATCGGGCGCGATCTTGGTCTTGATGATCTCCTCCGCCAGGAGATCTTCCACGTATTTCTGGATAGCCCGTTTCAGGGGCCTTGCACCGAACTGGGAATCCCAGCCCTTTTCGACGATGAAGTCTTTGGCTTCCGGGGTGATGACGATCTTGTAACCCATGGCCTTGATCCGGTCGTAGAGATGGGACAGTTCGATATCGATGATCTTGTGGATGTCGTCCCGGTCGAGGGAATCGAAGATGATCACATCGTCGATGCGGTTCAGGAATTCTGGCGCGAAGGCCTTCTTCAGGGCATTCTCGATGACACTGCGCGTGAACTCGGCCGACTGCGATACTTTGGATGAGGTCGAGAACCCGACACCCTGACCAAAGTCTTTCAGTTGCCTTGACCCGATATTGGAAGTCATGATGACGATGGCATTCTTGAAATCCACCCTGCGGCCGAAGCTGTCAGTAAGCACCCCGTCGTCCAGGACCTGGAGCAGGAGGTGGAATACATCCGGGTGGGCCTTTTCAATCTCGTCGAGCAGGACGATAGAGTAAGGGCGCCGCCTGATCTTCTCCGTCAGCTGTCCGCCTTCTTCGTAACCGACGTATCCCGGGGGTGCGCCGATGAGGCGGGACACCGCGAATTTCTCCATATATTCAGACATGTCGATTCGAACGAGCGCATCCTCCGAATCGAAAAGGTATTTCGCCAGGATTTTGGCCAGATGGGTTTTCCCAACGCCTGTCGGCCCGAGAAAGATAAAGGTCCCGATCGGTTTGTTGGGATCCTTCAACCCTGCGCGGTTGCGCCGGATGGACCGGACAACTTTTTTGATGGCTTCATTCTGACCGATGACGGAGTTCTCCAGTTCGGCCTCCATGTTCAGCAGCCGTTCTCCTTCATTCCGGGCGATGCGCTGGACGGGGATGCCGGTCATCATGGCAACCACTTCAGCAACGTTCTCTTCCGATACGACCTGGCGGTTGATGCGCGACTCCTCTTCCCACTTCTTCTTTGCTTTTTCAAGGCCGTCCTGCAATTTTCTTTCGGTATCGCGCAGATCGGCCGCCTCTTCGAACTTCTGGCTGTTGATCGCCTTCATTTTCTCTTTGCGGGTCTCTTCGATCTGCGTTTCGATCGCAACGATATCAGGGGGAACGTTTATGTTTGATATGTGCACCCGGGCTCCAGCTTCATCCAGTGCATCGATGGCTTTGTCGGGCAGGTACCGGTCAGAAATGTAGCGGTTCGTAAGGTTGACGCAAGCCCTGATGGCATCGTCAGTGTAAGTGACCAGGTGGTGATCTTCGTATTTTTCCTTGATGTTGTTCAGGATCTCGATGGTCTCCTCGGAACTGGTGGGATCGACCAGGACTTTCTGGAAGCGGCGTTCAAGCGCTCCGTCCTTTTCGATATACTGCCGGTATTCGTCCAGGGTCGTGGCGCCGATGCACTGGATCTCGCCCCGTGCAAGGGCGGGCTTGAACATGTTGGAGGCATCCAGGGAACCGGATGCATTGCCGGCTCCGACGATGGTATGGATCTCGTCGATGAACACGATGATGTTCGGGTTCTTTTCGAGTTCGTTGAGGACGGCTTTCATCCGCTCCTCGAACTGCCCCCGGTATTTGGTTCCGGCAACCAGGGAGGCCAGGTCCAGGCTGACGATGCGTTTGTTGAACAGCGCCCGGGAAACTTTGCGCTGCACGATGCGAAGGGCCAGCCCTTCCGCAATCGCCGATTTGCCCACGCCGGGTTCGCCGATCAGGATGGGATTGTTCTTTTTCCTGCGGCTCAGGATCTGGGCGATGCGCTCCAGTTCCTTTTCACGGCCTACGATCGGGTCGAGCCGGTTTTCCTCGGCTGCACGCGTGATATCGCGACCGAAGTTATCCAATACCGGGGTTTTGGATTTCGATTCCGAAGGCCTTTTGGTGGCCGATCCGAAACTCTTCCCGCCTTCGTCCGATTCTTCGTCATCTTCATCTTTCGGAAGAATGTCCCTGGGTTCAAACGGGGTATCTTCCCGGCCCGCAGAAAGGATCGAGCGAAGTTCATCCTTCACCACATCATAGGATACCGACATCCCCTGCAACGTTTTCGTGACGATGTTGTTCTCGTCTTTCAGGATAGCCAGGAGAAGATGTTCGGTTCCGATCAGTTCGCTGTTATAAATTTTAGCTTCCAGGTAAGTGATCTTCAGCGCCCGTTCAGCCTGCTTGATCAGGGGCAAGTTGTCCGTGCCGGCCGGTTTTTCCTTGTGACTCGCCACTGCGTTCTCAATCCGCTTCCTAAGTTCAGTGAGATCGACTCCCAGGCTGCGGAGGATCTTGACAGCCAATCCTTCCCCTTCACGGAGAATTCCGAGCAACAAATGTTCCAGGCCGATATAGTCGTTTCCCAACCTCTGGGCTTCCTCCCTGCTGAAAATCAGCACATCCTTGACCCGTTGAGAGAATTTTGCTTCCATAATAGTGATCTGTTACTTCAAACGCGCGGATACCAATTTTATTGGTGGTGCATCCCCCGCGTTCCTGTTACAAAGATAATGTCATCAAACACCAAGCCAAACAAGATATTTCTGCAATTATGACCAGTTTTTCAAAAATACGGACGAAATGTCAGGCAACTTTCCGGAGGCTTAATATTTATGAACATTCTGATGTTAGAAATCATTAAAAAAGGGGCCTGAAATCTCATGGTTTTCCGGCGGAATTTTTGTACTTTCGTAGAGTCATTTCACTAGAATTAAGTACTTGTATATCAACTAATTACATTTTATTCCAGAATGGAGAACGGAGAGAAGATCGTTCAGGTCAACATTGAGAACCAAATGAAGTCCGCCTACATTGACTATTCCATGTCAGTGATCGTGGCGCGGGCATTACCCGATGTGCGTGACGGGCTGAAACCGGTCCACCGCAGGGTGCTTTTCGGCATGTATGAATTGGGTGTTCTTTCCAACAGACCCTATAAGAAGTCGGCCAGGATCGTGGGGGAAGTCTTAGGTAAATACCATCCGCACGGCGATACGTCCGTTTATGATGCCATGGTACGCATGGCCCAGGACTGGAGCCTGCGATACCCGCTCATCGACGGGCAGGGGAACTTCGGTTCCATGGACGGCGACAACCCGGCCGCCATGAGGTATACAGAGGCCAGGCTGCAGAAAATCGCAGAAGAGATGCTGGCGGATATCGATAAAAATACGGTCAATTTCACCCTCAATTTCGACGACTCCCTCCAGGAACCCACTGTACTTCCTTCCGGTATTCCCAATCTGCTGGTCAACGGGTCGTCCGGAATTGCCGTCGGGATGGCCACCAACATGGCACCGCACAACCTGTCGGAGGTCATTGACGGCATCATCGCGTACATCGACAATAAAGAGATCACCATTGATGAATTGATGCAGTTCGTCAAAGGGCCTGACTTCCCGACCGGCGGTGTGATCTACGGGCAGGAAGGAGTGAAAGAGGCATTCGCCACAGGCCGCGGACGGGTCGTCATGCGTGGAGAAACGAACATCGAACCGGAAGAAAGCGGCCGGGAGAAGATCATCGTCACTTCGGTCCCTTACCAGGTCAATAAGGCCGAGATGATCAAGAAAACCGCAGAACTGGTCAACGAAAAGAAGATCGAAGGGATCACCGATATCCGGGATGAGTCCGACCGGAACGGCGTCCGTATCGTGTATGAGCTGAAAAAAGATGCCATCACCAATGTGGTGCTGAATAAGCTCTACCAGATGACTCCGCTCCAGACTTCTTTTAATATCAATAACATAGCGCTTGTCAAAGGGCGCCCGGTGATGCTCAACCTCAAAGAGCTGATCGTTCATTATGTTGAACACCGTCATGAGGTTGTGGTTCGCCGTACCGAATTCGATCTGGCCGAAGCCGAAAAGCGGGCGCATATCCTGGAGGGACTGCTCATCGCGCTTGACCATCTCGACCAGGTGATCGCCCTGATCCGAGCTTCACGCACCCCGGATGAAGCACGTACAGGACTGATGGACTCCTTCGGGCTGACCGAGATCCAGGCCAAGGCCATCCTCGACATGCGTTTGCAGCGTTTGACCGGTCTCGAACGTGATAAGATCCGGGAAGAATACGACGAACTGATCAAGTTGATCGCGCACCTGAAGAGTGTGCTCGCAGATATTGGTCTGCGCATGGGGATCATCAAGGATGAACTTCGGCTGGTTAAAGAAAAATTCGGGGATGAACGGCGGACCGCGATCGTTCATGCCGCATCCGATTTCCGGATCGAGGATGTCATCCCTGATGAGAATGTGGTGATCACCATCTCGCACCTGGGATATGTCAAGCGGACCCTGCTCACCGAGTACCGCAGGCAGAACAGGGGAGGCAAGGGTTTTAAAGGAACGGAAATCCGCGACGAAGACTTCCTGGAACATCTGTTCGTGGCCACCAACCATAATTATCTCCTCCTGTTTACCGAAAAAGGGAAATGCTTCTGGCTCAGGGTCTTTGAAATACCGGAAGGAACCAGGACGTCCAAGGGCAGGGCCATCCAGAACCTGATCAACATAGAGAACGACGATAAAGTCAGGGCCTTCATTAATGTGAAAGACCTCAAGGACGAAGATTACTGCAACCACAATTACATCATCCTGGCCACCCGGCTGGGGACCATTAAAAAAACCTCGCTGGAGGCCTATTCGCGGCCGCGCCAGAACGGGATCAACGCCATCACCATCAACGAAGGCGACCAACTGCTTGAAGCGAAACTGACCCAGGGAGAAGATGAAGTGATGCTGGCCCTGAAATCGGGCCGGGCCATCCGGTTCAACGAAAAGACGGTCAGACCCATGGGCCGGAATGCAGCCGGCGTCAGAGGCATCCGTCTCGCCTCGGCCAGTGACGAAGTGATCGGGATGATTTGCATTCCCAAGGATAAACAGTGCGAGGTGATGGTTGTGTCCGAAAATGGGTACGGGAAACGTTCATCCATCGAGGATTACAGGGTGACCAACCGGGGTGGAAAAGGGGTTAAAACGATCAATGTCACCGAAAAAACTGGCATGTTAATTGCTATCAAGGAGGTAACTGATGCTGACGACCTCATGATTATCAATAGATCAGGCATTATAATCCGCATGGCTGTAGCCGATCTCAGGGTGGTAGGAAGGGCGACCCAGGGGGTCAGGCTCATTAAGATCAACGAAAACGATGCCATTGCGGCAGTAACGAAAGTGGAAGTTGAAGTAGATGCTAACGGGAACGGAAATGGTAACGGGAACGGGAACAACTACGATGAAAACCCGGACGAAACCAATGAAGAACAGCGAAATCCGGAAACCGGTGACGAATTGGAATAAAATAATATAATATCTTTGTGGCATAGCTATGACAAACCAACATCAACAATCCATAGACCAATGAAACGATTTGCATTAATCCTGGTGATGGCAATCGCCGTTACCGTCGCTTTCGGACAAAAGAACGTCCGTCAGACCGCCTCTAATTACCTGAAGGCTGGCAAGCTAGATAAGGCGCTTGAAGCAATCAACCAATCCATGAGCGACCCGACAACAGCAGGGGAGGCCAAAACCTGGTTCATCCGGGGCAACATCTACCTGGAGATTGCCAACTCCACGAACGATGCGTTCAAAACATTGGATCCTGACCCCCTGAAAGTGGCCATGGATTCCTATAAAAAAGCCTTTGAGCTGGATCCGAAAAAGGAATACTATGATGACATTGTCGCGAAGCTGAACTGGCAGCGTAATAATTATTTCAATGTTGCGGTTGACGAATACAACAAGAAAAATTATAAGCTAGCCATGGAAAATTTTGCAAATGGGGCAGATGTGATTTCCGTTGTGGAGGTTTCCGATACCGCAGCCCTGCTTAATGCAGCCTATTGCGCCGCCCTGGCAAATGAGCCTCATATGGCTAAGAAGTATTATGAAGATCTGTTAAAGGGAGGATATAAATCACCTGGTGTATTTGTCCAATTATCAGATATTTATCGTATTGAAAAAGACGAACAAAATGCGATCCGGGTGATCACGGACGGGTTGAAGCTTTATCCCGATGATTTACGCTTGTTCCTGGCCGAGACCAATATCTACCTGACGTTCGGCAATACGGAAAAAGCGCTGAAGAATCTGAATGCAGCCATCGAGAAGGATAAATCCAATCCCTCGGTATTCTTTGCCCTGGGAACGATCTATGACAACATCTCGAATGATACGACCAAATCCCCTGAATTAAGGAAAGAGGCTTTTGAAAAGGCGGTTAAGGCCTACCAGGATGCAATTGCGCTGAAGGCCGATTATTTTGAACCGTATTATAATGTAGGGGCGCTTTACGTGAATGCGGCCGCCACTATTAATGATGAGGCTAACAAACTTCCCCTTGATCAAACTGAAACATTTGACCAGTTGAAGAAGAAAGCCGACGGCTACCTTGAACTGGCCACGCCTTATCTGGAAAAAGCATCGGAACTGCAGCCGAATGATATTAACACGCTTTACTCGCTCAAGCAGATTTATGCGAGGACAGGGAAAATCGATAAGCTGAAGATCGTGAATGAAAAGATTGCAAAAATTCAGTAATCGGTCAACAAATAAAAGGAGAGGGCCTCGAACAGAGGCTCTTTCTATTTAATATTTCTACTTAACATAATATTAATTATAGGACATTAATATCACCAAATTTGCGTCCAACTTGTTGGTTATCAATAAATCAGATATAGTGACGGAGCCAAAGGCGATGTTCTATGATAGGAACCATTGGCGTCGTTCTTTTCAAGTAATGTTTATTGTATATTCTGAACCCGAATCCTCGTCAGATCGGTAAATATTAGTTAAAAGATTGATTATCAGTTAACATATGATATAAAATACAACTTTCGTTAAAAAAAATTAAAAAAAGTGTTATGAAATTGTTAGCATTTGGCAAATTATGTATTATATTTACGTCGTAATTGGTTCGAACAGTTGTCCATTTGCCTGGTTTTGGATAACTTTTTATGGATATATCAAGGAATATAAAGTTATTGTGCAGTATTAAAGGCCTGCCCCTGAAGGATCTCGCCAATGTCATCGACATGACCGAGACCGGCTTTCATAAAGCGCTGAATCGCAACGATTTCAAAGTTTCAACGTTGAAAAAGGTCGCCAAGGCACTGGATGTATCAGTCGCCGATCTCCTGCTATCCAGCGAAGAACTGGCCGTGCGTTTTCATGAGATCACTCCGCGCGATATCCTGGAGATGTCGGCCAAGATCAAACGGCTTGAAAAAGCCATCAGCGAGTTACAGGTCTGATTCTCCCAATGTTTATTTTACCGGAAATGCAATCCGGGTTTCCCATTTCAGGGTATCCTTTTCGGTCATCGGGTCCGTGACATAGATTTCCCACGGGCCGCCGGTTTCTTCCAGTTCTGACTGCCTGACGTATTGGTCAAGTGCCATGTAAGCGCTGTAAGTCTTGTCGTACGGACCATAATAATAGGCCATCACCACGTTTTGTTCAGGCAGGTTCTCGATACGGATCCTCCCGGATGGGTTTGCCGGAGTTTCAATGGCTATACCTATATCAAACACGGAAAACTGCGTAACGGAATCCCATTTGATGTAAATCGCAAACGGATAGCCTTTGCAGCTGATCTTGTTCGTTTTGGTGTATGCGGTTAATTCACCAAAACCCCGTCCCATCACCTGTTCATAATCTTTCGGTCCTGCAGAATCACGGATCAGGGCTACCGTCTGGGCGGGAAGAATGGTCTCTTCAATTCTCGGCCAGCTATTCCGTTCTTCGGCGATATGTTTCAGCTTCTCCAGCCCTTTCTGAAAATCAGGCCCCATCATCTGATCCATCATTAGTCCCATATACCGTGCAAACGGATTGAATCCAAGGTCTCCCCTGTCGTTCCAGGTGACTCTCAGAGAATCGCCTGCCGGCTCAAAGATCATCTCTCCCTTCGAGCGGTATTTTCCCTGCTGAAAGGCAAGGTCATAAGCGATCAGCTGACCAGGCTGCAGATCCGTGATGGTCAGCTCGCCTTCTCCCATCACTTTCCCTTTCCATTGCTGAACCTCTCCCACGGTACACGGAGTTCCACTGTATGAAAATACGGCGGTGCTGTCCATGGCTTTGGTCCAGGCAGCCCAGACTTTCCATTTGGTCAGATCACAACAGAGATTATAGACAAGCATTTTATCTGCCTTGATGTAAACACTGCGTTCCACCTTATAAGATCTGGGAAGCAGGTAGGCGATGATCACCAGGAGGGCAATGATCGCCAGGATCCAGAGAAGAATTTTCCTGAACGTTTTCATATGTTAACGTTTTAAAATGTAAAACTAATCTAAATATCCTTCTTCTGCAAAAGAATATTGCTACTTTTGCACCTTTCTTCAAGCTAACAACAGATGAAAGTTGCGGTCACCGGTGCCAACGGGCATGTCGGAGTCAACCTTTGCGATGCATTGATCCGGCAGGGCCACCAGGTTCGGGCACTCACTCACCAACACAATGAATTCCTTTCCGGGATCCCGGTTGAACAGATCCGGGGTGATGTAATGGATCCCGAGTCCTTACGGACGTTTATGGAAGGAATAGATACAGTATTTCACCTCGCAGCCAGGATCTCCATCACCGGCGACCGGGACGGCAGCGTTTGGAAGATCAATGCCGAAGGAACCCGGAATATGGTTGAGGCTGCCCGCGCTTCAGGCGTGCGAAGATTCATCCATTTCAGCAGCATTCATGCGTTCTCGCAGCAACCCCATGACCAGGTGCTGGATGAAACCCGCCCGTTGGTCGGGAATGGCGGTTTTGCCTATGACCGGAGCAAGGCCACGGGCGAGCGCATCGTAAAGGAGGCTGCAGCCAACGGGTTTAACGCCGTCATCGTCAGCCCAACGGCCATTATCGGTCCGGCCGACCCACAGCCTTCGCTCACGGGGAAAGCAGTACTCGCCCTGATCCATCGCCAGATCCCGGCGTTGGTACATGGCGGATACAACTGGGTAGATGTTCGGGATATCGTCGACGGTGCCATCATGGCTTCTGAACGGGGCGTGAAAGGCGAAAAGTACCTTCTGTCCGGGACCTGGTGCTCTCTTCCGGAACTCTCGGCGATGATCGCCAGGTTATCGGGTGCGAAGACTCCCACATCCGTCATGCCATTCTGGCTGGCCCGGGTCGGCTTGCCGTTCATCACGGCTTACAGCAAAGTCACGGGATCGGAACCACTCTATACCGGAGAATCACTCACCATCATCACCGAAGGGAGCCGGATGATCTCCAACGAAAAAGCGCGGAAAGAACTGAATTTTCACCCTCGGAACCTGGAGATCACGATCGGTGACCTGATTCATTGGTTCGAAGAAAAAGGACTGATCAACAAACACGAAAAATAATGAAGGAATCGGTTTTCTACAACCTTGTCTATTACTGGATCGCATTCGGACTGATCGTTTTTCCCTTCGTTCTCCGGATCATAGCCCCCTACGGGCGACATACCAACCGCAGCTGGGGCCCCCTGATCTCCAACCGGCTGGGATGGATCATCATGGAATCCCCTGCCCTTCTGGTCTTCTCGGGTTTTTTCCTGTTCGGTACGGCGCATCATAATGTCGTTACCTGGATTTTTTTCGGTTTGTACGCATTCCACTATGTGAACCGCACGTTCATATTTCCTTTACGGTTACGTACCAAAGGCAAGCAAATGCCCCTTTCGATCGTGATCATGGCCCTCGGGTTCAACTTTGTGAACGGATCTATCAACGGGTATTACCTGGGCTGGCTTGCCGATTATCCCATCAGCTGGCTGAGCGATCCGCGGTTCATCGGCGGGATCATCCTGTTCATTTCCGGGATGACCATCAACTGGCAGGCGGACAACACCCTGATCCACCTGAGGAACCCGGGCGAGACGGGATATGTCATTCCGCGGGGCGGACTGTTTAATTACATCTCCTGCCCGAACCATTTCGGAGAGATCATCGAATGGTCAGGATTTGCCTTGATGACGTGGAGTTCGCCGGCCCTGGCTTTTGCCGTGTGGACCCTGGTCAACCTGATGCCTCGTGCACTCCAGCACCATAAGTGGTACCGCGACCACTTTGCCGACTACCCGGCGAAGCGCAAGGCGGTTTTTCCCTTTATCCTGTAATGGAGAAGTTACAATAATCGGTTTGTTTTTTCGTTTGCAAGTCACTATCTTTGTGGGGAAGGAATTACAGGTCCTTTCGCACACATAATCGCATTATTAACCAATAACATTTTTGATCATGAAAAAGATTGCCTATGTAATGTTCGGCCTGATGACGGCCGGATTGATGTTCTTTGCTTCCTGCTCATCCGACAATACAACCCCCGGGGACATCCATCCCGCACTGAACTTTGTCGGCGGCACAGGATATGTCTCCGGAGATGCAACTCTTGATGCATCCAGCGTGTTCACCGTTGGCATCAATGCCTTTTCAAGCACCGAATCGAACGCCAAGCTGACCAACTTCAAAGTTACACGCATATACAAGAACAAACCTTCCGTTATTCTCGACAGCACCATCAACGTGACGCAGTTCTCGATCGATCTGCATATGACCGCCAATCCTGAAGCAGGCGTAGAGAATTTCATCTTTGCCATCACAGATAAAGACGGTCAGTACAAGGAACTGAGCTTTAACATCACGACGGTAGTTACCGCGGGTCCCGGCCCGATCAACACATACAGCATGAAGATCATGGGTGCACAAGGCAGCACGACGGGAAGTTCTTTTGCTTCTATTGACGGCACGATATACAGTCTGGCTGATGCCAAGATCAATGCAGCCAAGATTGACTGGCTCTATTTTTATGGGGCGACCAACATGGCCACACTTGCGGCTCCGGATGATCCCGATGCAGCTGACGTGTTCAATAACGCCACGAACGGTCTTCAAACCTGGTCGGTGCTGAATCCCACCCGGTTCAAGAAGATCACGACCGCTGTTGACTGGAATGCGGTCACCAATGATTCACTAATTGTGATCCTGACGGATACGGGTGTTGATCTGACCAAAGCCAACAACCTGGATATTACCGATGTGATCGGGTTCGTTGCCGCTTCCGGCAAGAGAGGCCTCATCCGCGTTGAAGATATCACCGGGACCAATGCAGGCACCATGACAATTTCAGTCAAGGTACAGCAATAAGTCCGGGGATTAGCTGATAAAAAAATGCCGGGGCAGTTCACCACTTGCCCCGGCATTTTTTTTCAACCAATCACCATTTGAAACGAGAAGGGAACCTGTCTGGTCGACGGATTCCCTTCCGGTATCCCGTTTGCCGTAGCGCCCGGGGCCGACAAGCTACCGTTATTGTGGCTGGACTACTAACGGAAAAGTTTCCTTCCCCCTGTTCCCCCGGTTCTTCAGATTGGCAACCCTTGCGGACCGCTTCTCGCCGGAACCCCGTCGGACTTTTCCTTCAACCCGCGCGACACTTGCGGAATCGGCTTCGGATGGCTCCGGGTCGTGAGTGCTGTCACCTTTCGGCTCCTGCTTTCACAGATCCGGATGCCCAACGGACCTTTTATCTCTTGCTTGCAATGACAAATATACACTTGCACCTGCCCCGCTTGCAAGTTTTTTGGCCATTTTGTTTAACAAAAAATGCAACATCGTTATTAACATTTTGTTAATAACTTAGTTTTCGCAATAAATTGATTATTAAGTAATTATTTGTACTGGAAAACAGGTGTGTTAATAACTTGTTAATAACCTGTTAATTAATCGATGGTGACCGTCAATCCACGGACTGTCATCTCTTTTTGATAGGGTTTCAGGTGGTGAATATCTCCCGACTTGACCGGGCATTTTCCTTTATAATGGGCGATGAGGGCACATTGTTCAGCCTGTTCAGGTTCGTGATAGCAAACGTCGACCAGGCACTCGATGACATACTCGAAGGAATTAACATCATCGTTATGGAGGACCAGGTGGTTCCCCATTCCGATCCCCTCTTCGCTCTGCCTTCCGGGTTTGATTCTTTCCCTTTCCATATTGCTGTTAATGTGACAATGATAACGATTTTTTGATGAACAAATGATATTTTTGAAAAAAAATAGGGACCGTAGGATGAACATCAACAGCCTGGTCGAGAAACTGAAAGTCAGGTTAACAGAACCCCTGCCCGGGTTGCAGGCGCAACTTACCATGTCGTCAACTACGAGGATCAGGGAGCTCATGCGTTACACGATCCCTGATCACGCGGTTCCCAGCAGTGTTCTGGTGCTGCTGTACCCTGTGGAGAATGAAGCGTACACCGTATTCATCCGGCGCCCTAAGTACGACGGCATTCACTCCGGGCAGATCTCGTTACCGGGAGGCAAGGCTGAAGAGAATGATGCGGATCCGGCCATGACCGCACTGAGAGAAGCCCGGGAAGAAATCGGGATCATTCCGGAGCATGTGACTATTCTCGGCAAGCTGACCGACCTTTATATTCCTCCAAGCAATTTCCTCGTGTCGCCTTATATCGGATACACACAGGCCAGGCCTGAGTTCTCGATCGATTTACAGGAGGTAGAGGAGGTTATTGAAGTCAGGGTGGATGACCTGCTCTCCGGGGATCACCTCCAGGTTGTGGATATCAGGGTTCGGGATGAAATCCAGGTAACGGCTCCGGCCTGGGTGATCGACAGGCAGATCATATGGGGCGCCACCGCCATGATGCTGGCGGAGTTTTGCGAAATCGTCAGGAAAAAATGAGATTTCAGCCGTTGATCAGGCGGATCTCATGGGTTATTTCAGCAGCGTGCCTGAGCATGGCGCTGACTCCGCAATAGGTATCGGCAGACAGCTGGATCGCCCTGGCTACTTTGTCATGGACCGACTGGTTTCCTTCAAAGTGTTCACCCGTGACCTCGAATACCAGGTGGATCTTATGATAATATTTAGGATGGGTTTCGGTTGTTTCGCCTGTGATCAATACCCGGAAAGCTTTCAGGGGGACCTGTTTCTTCCGGAGTATGGATACGATATCAATTCCTGTACATCCTGCCAGGGCGCTTAGCACCATGGGTTTTGGCCGTGGGCCGAAGCCGGTGCCGCCAAACATCGGATCGGCATCCATTTTCACGGAAAAACCATCGATGTTCGCTTCAAACGCAACATTGCCCGTAAGGGTCGCTACTACAGTGTCGCTCATGTGAAAAAAAGTTAAGAAGGATCAGTCGGTTGAACTGAAGGCAAAGGAACCGGGGATCCTGCCTGCCTTGAATGACCGGATCATTTGTCCGGTGGCCTGGTTGTATTGGTACACCCACCCGTTCTGAACGTAATCCACGGCATCGGACGTCCAGATTGTCCCGTCAGCAGGATCAACATTCAACCCATAGAAGAGCCTGTCATCGCTGGTGATGAATGGTTGGGCAGGCAGTTCCTGTGCGGTCACGGGCATCCGGAAGATCCCGTTGTTCAGGAAATAGATTGTATCCCTTCCGGGATTAATGCATAGCCGTGAGGGAACATTTCCTGTGCCCGGAAAGGTATATTTCTTTTCAACCATCATCAGGTCGGGATTGACACGATAGAGCGAAGCCGGTTCCACGGCATCCCAGCCACCGGTGCACAGCACCCAGATCTTGTCCTTTTTATCGATCACAATCCCCATCGGCTCTTTGCCGACCAGGATGCTGTCGACGATCATGTCGTTCTTGGTATTGATGATATATACCTTCGCTTTGCGGACGGCATTCGTTTCATTGAACTGTCCGATGGATGTAGTAAATACAAAATTCTTGTAGGTCGCCATCTGCTCGGTCCAGTCGGTGGCCAAAATCGAACCTGTGACCTCCAGGGTATTCAGGTCGACGATGGAAATATCCCCATGAAGGTTCGTGACATAGGCTTTGGTAGAATCAACCACCTGCAAGTACCGTGGCGCATGGAATCCCTGGATGGTTTTGACCGATTTGAAATCATCCAGCGAGACCACTTCGATCTTGTTGGAGTTATTGACCACGATATAGCAACGACCGTTGTACACCGTCATCGATTGGGCCACATCCCCCAGCGCCCGCTGATTTACGGCTTCGAATACATCCGGGCGAATGGTGTGTGTAAGGGAATTGAAGAACGTAACGGAGGCATTGCCCCAGTTGAAATTCCCTTCGTTCAGGATGAAGCAGCCGTTGGTGAATTTGGACGTATCCCCCGGATCGGGAGGTGTTACAGGTTTTTCCCGGATGGGGTCCTTGCTGCATGAAATGACGGAGAACAGAATCAGCAAGGCAAGAAGTTGATTGCCGATGGCGTTGAGGGGATGCGTTCGATTTTGTTTGATCACTACCTCACATTTAAATACATCTCATTTGGCCTGCATTACTTTCTGAAATTTCCTTTCAGTACGATCGCATAATTTCTCCCCGGCATGGGGCGGTTGGCGATTGATTGGTAATCCAGGTCAAAGAGATTATTAATTTCCAGTTGTAAAGATAGAACAAATTTTTTCAGATGAATGTGTTTCCCGAAAAATATATTGGACAAGTTATAACCAGGCATGTAGGTTTCATTATCCGTTCCGGTATATCTCCTGCTCGTATACATGAAATTATACGACAGATAGAATTTCTTCCAGCTTAAACTTAAAGTTGAATTAACAGTATGTATAGGAATGTATATTAGCTGATTACCTTTTAAAGAATTTTCATTTTCATCCCCTGTCTCATTGGTCGAACGGCAGTAGTTGTAATTCGTATTCCATCCGGCATCCCATCCCCTGTTCTGGTATTTGAGATTCAATCCCGCTTCCAGTCCGCGGGCGTGGACATCATTGATATTTACCGGTCTCCACAGGTAGGAATTCCCCGAAACAGGCTGCCAGAGGATGAGGTTGCTGATCCAGGAATAATACCCGGTAAGTTGCCCTTCGATGAACAGATGATTTCCCGCCGTGAGCCAGTTAATTGCACTTCCGGCTTCCGTCGAATAGCTTTGTTCGGGTTCCAGGTTGGGATTCCCGGAAACGCTCCAATACATGTCGTTCAGGGTCGGGACCCTGTAATTCCTTGATATATTTGCAGAAACA
>DAIRDK010000005.1:0-31021 GCA_036796175.1 Bacteroidales bacterium
CATCCATTACGGGATGAGCAAATACAGGGCAATTCTGTTCCTGTTCCTGTTCGCCCTGATGACGCCGCTGGGATCGGTCTTCAGCACCTGTCTTGAATCCTGCGCCCTGCCGGGAATCGGGAATTATTTCAATTATACGCTGGCCATGGTGGTCGGCATCTTCCTCCACGTTTCGACCTCCATCCTGTTCGAGACCAGCGAGAATCACCAGTACAACCTGAAGAAGTTCACCACCGTCCTGGCCGGCCTGGCCACCGCCTACCTGGTGACCCTGATCTGAGGGATTTTGAATATCCGGGAAAAGGTATTACTTTTGCACCCGATTTCACTCTCAAAACCCTCATCCCAATACTCCACACCCACACTTCCAATTCCACACCCACACCCACACTCACACCCACCTCGCCCAGGTGGTGAAATTGGTAGACACGCTACTTTGAGGGGGTAGTGGCCCTTGGCTGTGCAGGTTCAAGTCCTGTCCTGGGCACTGAAACGGAAACATCTGATTGATTGATAGGTGTTTCCGTTTTTATTTTGCCACAGGTGTTCACATTGTGGGCACAGCTTTCAATTTTTTCGAACCTATTGCTTGATAAACTTACCTACCTGGGTGATTTGTGTCCCGACAAATTTCACCAGGCAAACTCCGCTTCTCAAACCACTGACATCAATAGAAGTTGTTGGTACGGTGATATCCTGGCGTAGGAGTTGCTGACCGCAGATATTGTAGATGGAAAGGGAGCCTTTGGCGGGGGTTTCGATAGTAAGAGTGGTGGATGTGGGATTGGGGTACACTGCCAGCGATGTTTCAGGATTCAGCTCTTCAACCCCAATAGCCGCACACGCATCTTCAACTTCTTGCTGGCTGTTGCAACCAGTTTTATTATTCTTGATTAAAATTGTCCCGTTCGGACTTGCTAAATATTCGCAAATGCTTTCAATCTCACAATGGGATAAATTAATATTATACGCAATGTAAAGACCGTTGATTGTTGCAGCGTCTATATTGTCTAATCCAAATAAACTTTGCAAAGAATTGTTAAATTCAATTGCAAGGAAACTTCCGATTTGCGTTAGATTATTTAATCCTACCAAATTGGTGAGAGCGTGACAATATGTGACAAACAGAGAAGCCCCTATAGATGTTAGGCTTTCAAGACCTTGTAAGGACGTTAAAGGGTCATTATAACCAATTGTAACATCCCCTCCGATATAATTTAACGCATTTAAACCAGCTAAACTGGTTAGAGTATCATTGGATTCTATGATAAAATTACTACCAACCCAAGTCAGGGAGTTCAATCCAGATAAGTTAAGAGCATAGTCATTATCCCTGAAGACAAAAATTCCGCCAACGTACGTAACACTATCCAACCCCGTTAAACTCTGCAATGGACTGTACTCAATTATAAGATCGCCTGCAAACGAGGTTAAACTACTCAATCCAAGTAAATTTGTAATGTTGCTGAGGGGCTGAGCACTTCCGATCGTCACGTGCCCTTCAATTTCTGTACAGTTGGGGTAAATTATTGGGAAACTGTCAATCTGTGATTGTGTTATGAACGTGATGCCCTGCGGAAGGCAGGGAACACAAGGCAGGTTGGATTGACCATTGACGATGCCCCCAGCGAACAGTATCAAGAGAAGAGAATAGATTTTTTTCATCGTGGCTATTTGATACATATAACTCCGAAATATACGATGAAGGAAAGACAAATCCAAAATATTTTTACACACCCTAATCATGTTGGGTTCCATTGCTGTAGATCAAATTTCCCATTTCCTGGCGACTTCCTTTATGTGATCCTTCGAAATAGCCATGTACGGTTTCATCGCCCGGTAGTCCGAGTGCCCGGACATACGCATTACATCCTGCAAGGGGATCCCTTTGTTCAGGCAGGTGGTAATGAAGGTCTTCCTACCGATATGGGAAGTGACGATGTCGCATAGTTGCAGCGTGGTGAAGTGACGCTGACCATTCCTTACCTCGGATATTTCCACCTCCCTGGTTAGGTCCATGTCGCGGAAGAGCTTTTTCAAATCCCTGTTGAATACCTGGCTGGACATCCTCGGTACCTGTCCGCCATATTTTTCGAGAATCGCCTTCGCTGCTTCGAAAATAACCGGGGTTGCAATGCCACCTGTCTTACGCTGCCGGAAGAGAAAAATTCCATCCCTCTCCCAGGATTTATTTACCCTCTGGGAATCGGAGAACCGCATACCCGTTAGGCAAAGGAAGACCAACAGATCCCGGACTCTTTCTTGATGTCCAACTAAGGGGTAATCGATCAGGTAGTTCAATTCGGCTTCTTCCAGATAGATGATCTCTCCTTCGTATTCTTTGTGGAAAACAAAGTCTTTCTTCATCTCCGGGTAAGCCCATCGCAAAAACGTTTTGAACATCCGAACATGTTTGCAGACGGTGTTGTCGTTCAGGTTCAGGTCGGATGCCATGTACATTTCGAATTGTTCAAACTCACGCCGGGTAAAAGTCTTCGGATCGAACCGGTATCCGAATTTCTCGCAATAACCGTTGAAAACCCGAAACATTTGCCTGGTGTTTGTGACTGTTCTGGGTGAGGTCTTGGATTCCTTTGCGCACGTATAGCGCACACAAATTTCATTGTAGTCGTTCGAAACGCCTGTTGATACTGGATTTCCTCGAAATTCGTTGCGCACACAAATCGTCGATGGATACTCTCCCCGGCTCTTAATGACCGAGACGGTATCCATGAGTTTCTGCATGGCTTTCTGTATGGTCGCGAACTTCTCTGAATAGCCTGGGATCCGCGCGGATAGCTGGTTTCCGATCCAGTATTTGTCCGGAACCTTAAGACCCGTGGAGATCTTGAACCTCCTGCGGTCGTGTGTGTACACGGTGTACACATACCCCCTGAATCTGCAGAAACTGAACGTAGCCATCATTCCGTAACTATCAGATAATCAGCCCTTGGCTGTGCAGGTTCAAGTCCTGTCCTGGGCACGGAAAAAGCCCGAAGCAGAAATGCTTCGGGCTTTTTTAATTACGAATTACGGATTACGAAAGACGAATTAAATTTCGAATTACGATAGTCAATTTGGGATAGCTTCCCGACCCCCTTACAGTTAATTAACCCGGACGTACTGAAATGTTAGAGAAGTTTTTATTATTACCTTGCAGGTACAGTATGAAATTTTATGTTTTATGACAGCAGAACAAAAAAATGATTTATTTGATTATTTGAAAACATCGCTAAATGTTTCGTCAAATTGGATTTACCGAAAAGAGATTGCTGCTTGGTCCTCAGTAGTATTATATTTTACTGCCCTGTACGGACTTTTTAGGGTTATCAAAGATCTACAGATGAATCTCGCTTTAGCGATCATTATCGCATGTATGGTAGGATTATTTGCCTTATTATTTATTTTATTTCTGTGGAAACAATACGGAGCACTTGTGGAAGGAATGGCAAAAGTTCAAGCATTTTCAATCTGGATGGTAAAACTAATCGAGAATGATGATGAAGTAGATCACTTTGATTTTACGATAACGCGAAATGATACTGTCCCAGCAAGCATTCGGCATACAGTTAACAACAGATACAGCGCAATAAGAACAATGAAAGTTTGTTGGAAACTGATACTCCCCTTAAAACTATTGCAAAGATTTTTTGGTTTTTCAGCTAGGAAATATGACAACCTTGAAGTTCAGGAAGCAATTCTATATGATATGATAATCCTTTCATGTTTATTGTTGATGAGCTATACTCTACTTGGCTTTTTCAAGTGAAGAAAATATGCAATCAACCCTACTGAGGAATCAACAATGAGAAAAACAATATGATGACCTTTCCGAAAAATAAGGTCGGTTTCACCCATGATTAATGTTTTAGATTATTCTATTTATTAGTAACAAGGTTAATAAGGGTGTCATTGACCGCCAATTGTTTATTAATAAAGTCAGATGTACTCTGATTATGCTGTTTGAAAATTTCATTATATTCCTTTTGCTCTTGAAGACTTTCTCCAATTCGAGAAAACATTTCCATGTATGTTTCGTTGAGTTCTTCCGTTCCTTTACTTATGATCTGCAGTAATAGTTTGTTGTATTCATTAAAAACTTTAAAAAATTCGGGAATAAATTGCTCTTTTCCTTGAGCACTGTTGAGATCGATGTCTTTAATTGCAGTCAAGCAATCATTCATCAGATTTTCGAAGTTATAATACTTCATATCTATTATCTTGCTCATAGAATGTGGCGTTAATAATGATAGGTAAAAGTGTCACCCCTCTCTGGAAGTTTGGCTAGTAAAATTAGCAATCTTGATAAAAACAATTCCAACATTTAATTTGAAATCTTTCCGTGATCCCAACGGCTATGGTGAGTATCTTGTACATGTCGCGACATGAAAGTTGAGGTAAATTGCGAATTAAATGGGAAATGCAATATTGTTCCCGCCTTCAAAATCGTAAATCGTCACTCGTCAATCCAGTCGTAAACCGTACATCGTAAACCGTAAATTACCTGATCAACGTCACCATCCCTTTCATTTGCCTGGTAACTCCTGCATTTTCCCCATCTTCCCAGTCGAGCACATACAAGTATTCTCCCGGTTCGCAGTAAGATCCTTTGAACATCCCGTTCCAGCCCTGCTGCAAATCGCTGGTTTCGAAAATCAGTTCACCCCACCGGTCGTAAATCGCCAGGTGGAACTTCACGATCTCATTGGCGACCGGACGGAACACGTCATTCAGGCCATCACCGTTCGGAGTGAATGCGCCGGGGAGATAGAAAAAGACCTGGACAGGACACCGGGTGATCGTTATGCTGTCAGATGACGAACAGTTCCTCACCGTTACCCTCACCCAATATGCTCCCGCTGATGAGATCCACAGGACCGAATCCTGGGACCCGTCCTGCCAGAGGTAGGCATCAGCAGCAGATGCCTGAGCATGCAACACGATCGTGGTGTCACCGGTGATGCAGGTGTCGGGGCCGAGATTCACCAGGATCTCCGGATCGACGGTCAGGTTGGTCGTGGTGAACAGCCTGCACCCGTTGGATGAAGTTGTCGTATCATAATAGGTCCCTGTGACCGATTGGTAAACGCCCCCGGCCAGGTAGGTCTGTCCGAAACAGATCGTGGTATCGACGGTGGAATAGGAATTGAGTTTGAGGGATACATTCGTTGAATCGGATGAGACACATCCGAATTTATCTGTAATGTTGACAGAAAATGTTCCTGTCGTATCAACGGTGATGGTTTGAGTGGTATCGCCGGTATTCCAGAGATAGGATGCCTGGCCGCTTCCCGCATCGAGCACAACGGCAGTGCCCTCGCATATGGAGGTGTCGGCGCCGAGGTTCACGGAAGGAGAGACCACTTCGATCTCCCGGCAAACTTCCTGCTCGGTCGGCAAGCCATCATCCACTTTAAGGACGATCGTATACGTCCCCGGATCAGGGAAGATGACCGGTGAGGGATCGAACTGGGTGGAGTTCGGGATGGTCGAATTCTGGCAGGGGAGGAAATATAGCGTCGACAGTGAAGGGTAGGCATTCAGGGCCACGCAGAAGATCGTATCCCCCGAGGATAATGTTTCCGATAAGCTGACTGTTTCGAACTGGCCTCCGACGCTTCCCAGCGGGGTGAGGGTTTTCGGCCCGTCGAGACCCTGCGGGAAATGAGCCTGGAACAGCTGGTTCACCACCACGTCGTGGTTGGAAACGAGGACGTACGGGATCGAGCATTGGGTATAGGAGGTGACGCCCCGGTTGTCGGTGATCCAGACCAGGTTGCCCAGGTTGGTGCCGACGGGCGTGTTCATCAGAGAGCTTCCGAATTTCACCTGGACCATGCTGGTGGTGTTGGATACGAACATATGCCAGCCGGAACTGTCGGCGATCAGGCAGGGCTGCATGGGCCGCGTTAACCCGCCGATATTCCCAAGATCTGTCACCACAGGGGTGGATGTCAGTGAAGTTCCCCAGGCGAACCGGGTGATGGTCTGTGCCGGGTAGTTGGTGCAGAACCCGATATAACCGGTCCCGTCGTACCCGATTACCAATCCCTGTGCTTTGTTCATCAGGGGCGAGTTCACTGCGGTTGACACGATCGGGGAGAGGTTATCGAGGGTGCTTCCGAAGTCGAGCCGCACCAGAGAGGATCCGTTGGTGACAAAGGCATGCCAGTTGCCGGCGGCGGAGATCACCCGGATCCCCCGGATATCCTGGGTCAGCACACCGGGAGTGTTCAGGATCTCGTAGGTTGGGGAGTTTACCAGGCTGGAAATCCATTTCACCCGCACGATCGATGAGGCTCCTGAATTTGTGATAAAGGCATAATAGTTGTTGCCATCCTGTGCCAGCGTGATGCCCATAGGCATGGCCAGTGTTCCCAGTAAAAAGCCTGATGGGATCCCGTAAGGATTACTGAGGGGTGTCCCCGGACAGAATTTCCAGAACCAGGTCGAGGCGCCCTGGGTCAGGTTGGTGATGGTGACGGGAGTATTGACACAAACGGTATCAGGCGCGGTGAAATCCGCCCCCAGTATAAACCCCGGAGGGGTTTGGGCAATACAGGATATTCCGCTGATGAATAGGAACAGGGCGGGTAACAGACCGGGCCGGGTCTTGATTCCAAACTTCCACATCCGATCGTAAAGTTAGGATTTTGTATAATATGTTGATCATAATAAAATCATTACATTTACCGAAACAATTCGTCCCATGAACGCAAGAACTTTCGGACTGCGGCTCGCCGGCACTATTTTCGGACTGGTAGCCATCTTACACCTTCTCAGGGTGGTAACAAACATCCCCGTAATCATCGGCGACTGGCTGATGCCCGTCTGGGTGAACCTGCTGGGGTTGATTGTCACCGCCGCATTCAGTTTTTGGCTGTTCCTCGTTTCGTCCAGGATGGAAGGATAGAGGGTGGGATCCGGATTTAATAGTTTCCAACACGCTATTTCTATGTCAGCAACAAAAACAATCAGTCTGTCAGGTATTCCATTTGCTCTCTACCTTTTTTTACTGGCTGTTTTGCCGTTGATTTCCCCGGGGCAGAAGAGCGTGTCTGCAGACCTGGAGACCGAAGAAGTCCTGCAGCCAGGCGCACCTGTGGAGATTGACGGCAGGGAACTGTACATGGTCTATAACATCGCCACTATCAGCGCGGATGTCCGGGCAGAAGCGATCAAGGCAAGGATCAGGAAAGCGCTTAAGGATCCTTCATTACGTGACTCTTCCGTGACGATAAGCCCAGGAGAGGGCAGGATGGAGATCCTCGCCGGCAATTATTTTATCATGAACGTGTATGATCTTGATGCCAGGAAAAACGGGGTGGACAAAACGGTTCTTGCTGAGTTTTATGCCCAGAGGTTACGAACCGCGATCAACGCTTACCGGGCCGAACGAACCCGGCCGGCGGTTATCCGGCAGGTCGTGCATGCAGCAGTTGCCACGGCCATCATGGCTGTTTTGGTGATGGTCCTCATCTGGTTGGTCAGAAAGATCAGGATATGGCTCCAGAACAGGATCCAATCCAGGATCGATGCCCTGGAGAACAAGTCGTTCAAACTGATCCGGTCAGGGCAGCTGCTGAAAGCGTTCAGGCTTCTGTTCCGGGTGATCCGGGTCGTCCTGATCGTCCTGCTGGTTGCAATTTACATTCAGTACATCCTCGGGCTGTTTCCATGGACCAAGGGAGTGGCCGCTTATATTTTCAAGCTGTTTCTTGATCCCCTCCGCCAGTTGGGTCTGGGCCTTCTCCGGTTCCTTCCCGACCTGGCCTTCCTGGTAGTCATCTATTTTGTGACGAGATACCTGCTGAAGCTCGTACAGCTTCTCTTCACAGGGATCAGGGACGGAGGCATCCGGATCTCTGGATTTGACCCTGATTGGTCACTGGCAACATACAAGATCATCCGGCTGGTGGTGATCATCTTCGCGGTGGTGATCGCATACCCGTACATCCCCGGCTCCAGCACCGACGCATTCAAGGGAGTCTCGGTGTTCGTCGGGGTTCTCTTTTCCTTAGGGTCATCCTCCTTTATCTCAAATCTCATCGCGGGATACTCCATGACCTATCGCGGTGCATTTAAAAAAGGAGACCGGATCCAGGTTGACGGAACAGTAGGGATCGTAGAGGAGCAGAAATTGCTGGTCACCAGGTTGCGTTCGCTTAAGAACGAAGAGATCGTGATTCCCAATTCCGTGCTGCTGAACAGCAATATCACCAATTACAGCAAGCGGGCGAAGGACCTGGGATTGATCCTCCACACCACCGTCGGGATCGGTTACGAAACCCCCTGGCGGCTGGTCGATGCGATGCTCAGGGAAGCGGCCGCCCGTACCGAAGGGCTCCTGAGCCAGCCTCCCCCGTTTGTATTGCAACAGTCGTTGGCGGACTTTGCCATCAATTATGAACTGAACGTGTATTGTGACGACCCTTCCGTCATGAACCAGCTGTACACCCGTCTCCATCAGAATATTCTCGATGTGTTCAATGAGAACAACGTTCAGATCATGACGCCTGCCTATGAGGGAGACCCTGAAATTCCCAAGGTCGTTCCCAGGGATCAGTGGAATACCCCGCTGCAGAAAGGTTGATCTGTACGTGACAGGTTCGGAAATCAGGAGAATGGTTTTTTTGTGTCGAAAAAAGATGTAATTTTGCCCCCTCAAAACACACTCGCGCTCCATTCTCTGACTCCACACTCACACTACCGCATACACACTCACACCTGCCTGCCGGCAGGCAGGCCTACACCCATCTCGCCCGGATGGCGGAATTGGTAGACGCGCTAGTTTCAGGGACTAGTGTCTTTACAGATGTGCAGGTTCGAGTCCTGTTCCGGGCACAAAATCACTTCAAAACCCGCTTCACTAGCGGGTTTTTTCATTTTTCTGAACTTCTTTTCAGAACTGTCTGCGTCGCTTCCTTTTATTCATATTTATTCTAAATTTCTTTCCGGCGGATCAGTTTTGTTATTTTAGGCTTACTTTTGTTTCGTTATTCTACGAAATACAAAATGCATGATCACAGAAAAGAAATATTATACAGAGAACCAGGAGAAACTGGCCCGGTATGCGAAAGCCATTGCACATCCGGCAAGGGTGTACATCCTTGACTTCCTTGCCGATAATATTGACAAGTGCTGTTACAGCGGCGATATGGCTGAAGATATCCCCATTGCACGGTCAACACTCTCGGAGCACCTGAAGGCACTGAAAGAAGCCGGCCTTATCCAGGGCGAAATCAATCCGCCTTATATTAAATACTGTATCAATAAAGAACATTGGGAGGAAGCAAAACGATTGCTCAATATGTTATTCGAACGATAATTTTCAATTTAATTAAAACCGAGAAATGGAAATAAAAATCTTAGGGCCGGGGTGTCCGAAATGTAAGACACTTGACAAAATAACCCGGGAGGTGGTTGCAAAGAACGGGCTCCAAGCAAATATCACGAAAGTAGAAGACATCATGGAAATCATGAAATATGGCGTCATGTCGACTCCCGCCCTCGTCGTTGATGAGCAGGTTCTGGTCAAAGGGCGTGTGCCTTCACCCGATGAAATCAAACAACTACTGACCAAATAACATCGCACATATGAAACAGACGGTTTTATTCCTCCTGGCCCTCTTTATGGTCTCAGGTGTTATTGCAGAAAACCCGGCAGCAAAGCAGATCGAGGTCTATTATTTTCATTTTACCCGTCGTTGCATGACCTGCAACAACGTTGAGAAGGTCTCTAAAGAGGCAGTCGAGCAACAATATCCCGAGAAAGTAAAAGCAGGGGAGGTTATTTTTAAAAGTATCAACCTGGATGAAAAAGAAGGTGAAGCGATTGGAGCCAAATTTAACGTGGAGGGACAGACCCTTCTGATCGTTTCAGGTGATAAACGGGTTGATCTGACAGATAAAGGCTTCATGTATGCCAACAATAGTCCCGAAAAACTGAAAGCGGAGATCAGGAAGGCGATCGACGGGCTGCTTCAATAACCCATGCCCTACTTACAGACAATCCTCGAAAACTCCCAGTACGCTTTTTTAACGGCGTTCATATTGGGTTTGATGACAGCCATCAGTCCCTGCCCCCTTGCGACCAATATTTCGGCCATTGGATTTATCAGCAGGGATATTGACAACAGGCGAAGAGTATTCATAAAGGGGTTGGTCTATACACTGGGAAGAGCTGTATCCTATACAGGGCTCGGGTTGATCCTGTTCTTTGGGGCCAGCAAGATGAAAGTTTCCCTGCTGTTCCAGGGCTGGGGCGAAAAACTCCTGGGGCCGATACTGATACTGATTGGAATATTCATGCTGGATTTCATCAGAATCAAATTGCCCGGATTTTCTGGGCTTACAGAAAAGATGGGCGAACGAAGCAGGAAAAGCTACTGGGGGACCTTGTTCCTTGGAATGGTATTCGCCATGGCCTTCTGCCCTTACAGCGGCGTCCTGTACTTTGGGATGCTGGTCCCGGTGACCATTGCCAGCGCGAGCGGTCTTTACCTGCCGGTCATCTTTGCCATCGCCACTGGACTCCCGGTGATCATCTTTGCCTGGCTGCTTGCTTATGCAGTCGGCAATGTCGGCAAACTGTATAATAGGATCAAACTCTTTGAACTTTGGTTCCGCAGGGTTGTTGCGGTGGTATTCATCCTGGTTGGGATTTACTATGTCCTGGTCTTTTTCCTTTAATGATGGAGAGCTTCTTTTCCAGTATCGGTTTCAAAAGCAGGGGGATCCTTCATGTTACTCCAAGGCAGGCGTTGGAATTATGCAGAAAAGGAGCGCTGTTGGTGGATGTCCGGGAAGCGGAACTGAGCCGGTTCAAGATGTTTGATGTGCCCGAAATTCTCTATTGCCCATACAGTATCCTCGAAGAAACATTCCATGATCTTCCCGCTGGTAAGCCAATGATATTTGCTGACGCGGCAGGACTGCACAGCAGGGAAGCCACGGAAATGGCCATCAGAAAAGGGATTGAAGACCGGGTGGCCAATCTTGCAGGCGGACTCATTGAGTGGGAAAGGGATGAGATGCCGCTGATCATTGATAAAAGTGAAAAGCTATCCGGGTCCTGCATGTGTCAGCTCAGGCCACGGGATAAAAAGTAGTTTTTTTAATATCTGGTTTCGTTTTTCTACGAATCACTAACTGAATGAAAAGTGAAATTATTCAAGACAAATAAATTGCTTGTACCGGTTGTGTTAATTGGCATCTGGATTGTCATCTACATGAATCTGAAACCGCTGACAGACTGGCTTGTCGATGACCTGCTGAAACTGACTGCTGGCAAGCATCTGACCGAGGCCCTGCGGTTCTTCATTTTTGAAGTGCCGAAAGTCTTAATGTTGTTGGTCCTGATCATTTTTGCCGTAGGGATCATCCGGAGTTTTTTCACTCCGGAAAGAACACGCCGTGCATTGGAAGGGAAATCACTTTTTACCGGTAATGTCCTTGCCTCCATATTGGGGTCGTCACCCCTTTCTGCTCCTGTTCTGCCATTCCTCTTTTCCTCGGATTCGTGGAATCCGGCATTCCGCTCGGTGTCACGTTCTCATTTCTTATCGCAGCGCCGATGATCAATGAGGTTGCAGTCATCCTGCTGTTCGGCATGTTCGGCTGGCAAGTGGCAGTGATCTACATCCTGACGGGACTGGCGGTGGCCATCACGGCCGGCTGGGTGATCGGAAAACTTCACCTGGAAAAGTATGTTGAAAGCTGGGTATATGAAATCAAGGCAGGTCATGCAGAGAACACGGAGGACAAGATCCGGTTCACTGACCGGATTGAATCCGGATACGCAGCAGTCCAGGAGATCGTCGGAAAAGTATGGATTTACATAATCATTGGGATTGCTGTCGGGGCTGCGGCCCATGGGTACGTTCCTGAGAATTTCATGGCAAACTTAATGGGAAAGGCAACATGGTATTCCGTCCCCCTTTCTATCCTGATCGGTGTGCCATTATATTCCAATGCTGCCGGGATTATTCCCATTGTAAGCGTGCTGATCGAAAAGGGTGTTCCGCTTGGAACCGCCCTTGCGTTCATGATGGCAGTGATCGGGATATCGCTGCCGGAAATGATCATCCTGAGAAAGGTGTTAAAACTGCGACTGATAGGAATCTTCGTCGGAGTCCTATCGGCGGGGATTATTATCGTGGGGTACCTGTTCAACCTGATTTATTGAATGCCATTTAAATAACCAATATGAAAATGCTGATTTTATGTACCGGCAACTCATGCCGGAGCCAGATGGCGGAAGGATTCCTGAAATCCTTTGATTCACGACTGGAAGTATATTCGGCAGGGACAAATCCTGCTGCCAATGCAAACCCCAATGCCGTTGCGGCCATGAAGGAGGCAGGCATGGACATATCGGGCAACAAACCAAAAAATGTGGAGATCTTCCTTGCTGATCCTTTTGATTATGTGATCACCGTGTGCAATAATGCAATGGAGACCTGTCCGTATTTTAGCGGCAGAGTAAAGCACAGGCTGCACATGGGATTTGAAGATCCTGCTGAAGCCAAAGGATCCTTCGAGGAAGTCATGCCTGAGTACCGCCGGGTGCGGGATGAGATCAGGGAGGGATTTTGGAAATTCTACCTGGAGACGATAAAGCCTGAAGCTGACAAAGAAGCGGCAAGGCTCAAGGAGATTGTAAAAGAAAAATACGGTAACATCGCAAAAGCGGGTGACGATCAGAAACAGGTCTCCTGCTGCGGAACATCGTCCTGCTGTGATGAGACGACGTTCACGATATTCAGCGAGGATTACGCAAAGCAGCCGGGGTATAACCCTGATGCTGACCTTGACCTGGGTTGCGGGATACCGACAGAATATGCCGGAATAAAGGAAGGGGATCATGTATTGGATCTTGGAAGCGGTGCGGGAAATGATTGTTTTGTCGCAAGGGCCATGGTAGGCGAGGCAGGACAGGTAAGCGGATTGGATTTCACGGATGAGATGATCGGGAAAGCCCGCATGAACAACAACAAGATGGGATTCACAAATGTCGACTTCATCAAGGGAGACATTGAAGAGATGCCAATCCCGGATAACCGGTACGATGTCATTGTCTCAAATTGTGTTCTGAACCTTGTTCCCGACAAGAAGAAAGCATTTTCCGAGATGATGCGGGTAATGAAAAGCGGAGGGCGGTTCTGTGTTTCGGATGTGGTGATCAAAGGGAACCTGCCGAATGCGCTGAAAGAAGATGCTGTAATGTACGCAGGGTGCGTCTCTGGTGCGCTTCAGATGGAAAATTATCTTGGGATCATAGAGACGACAGGGTTCCGGAATATCACGGTGCACAAACAGAAACCGGTCACAATTCCCGATGAGACGCTGAGCAAGTACCTGGGCCCGTCGGAAATGGAAGAATTCAAACAGGGAGGTACAGGAATATTCAGCATTACCGTATCCGGAACCAAGAAATAACCCAAAAACGAATCCATGAAAACAAGACTGAAATTTCTGGACCGCTATCTTACATTATGGATATTCCTTGCAATGGCGATCGGAGTGATAGGAGGCTGGCTCTTCCCCCGTATTGCAGACTTCTGGAATTCCTTGTCATCCGGCACTACGAACATACCGATCGCCATCGGGCTGATCGTGATGATGTACCCGCCCTTGGCAAAAGTCAAGTACGAAGAACTTGGAGATGTGTTCAAAAACACGAAAGTCCTGGGTTTATCACTGGTTCAGAACTGGATTATAGGGCCGGTGCTGATGTTCCTGCTGGCCATCATATTCCTGCAGTTCAACATCGACTACATGTACGGACTGATCCTGATCGGTCTTGCCCGCTGCATCGCCATGGTGATCGTGTGGAATGAACTGGCCAAGGGAGACACGGAATACTGCGCAGGGTTGGTGGCATTTAACTCTATTTTCCAGGTCCTTCTTTTCTCCGTGTATGCCTATCTGTTCATTGCCGTGTTCCCGGCCTGGTTCGGACTGCCGACAAACAGCGCTGTTGAAGCGATCACGATCGGCCAGATCGCCAAAAGCGTATTCATCTACCTTGGAATTCCCTTTATCGCGGGATTCCTGACCCGGTTCATCATGATCAGGGTAAAGAGCAAGGAATGGTATCATACGAAATTCGTCCCGAAGATCAGCCCGCTTACGCTGATCGCCCTGCTTTTTACCATCCTGGTGATGTTTTCGCTGAAGGGAGAATACATTGTCAAGATCCCGATGGATGTGATACGGATCGCTATTCCGCTCACCATCTATTTCATCATCATGTTCCTGTTGTCATTCTTCATGAGCAAACGATTCGGGGCGACCTATGAACAGTCGGCAACGTTATCCTTTACGGCTGCCAGCAACAACTTCGAACTCGCCATTGCAGTTGCCATTGCCGTGTTCGGGATCAATTCGGGCGAGGCATTTGCCGCGGTCATCGGCCCGCTGGTCGAAGTTCCGGTACTGATCTCCCTGGTGAATGTGGCGTTGAAATTCAAGACGAAATTCGTTTAGGAGTCGAAGAGAACCTATTTCGCGAAACTAGCCTTCGTGTTCACATCCTTCGTGCTGATGGCAGGTTTGGTTGTTATCAACGATATTCCCTTGTAAATAAGCTGTCAGTACGGCCTCAGCAGGCCCCGAACAACCACGCACTACGGCAATCCCGCTGTTATAGAGGTGCTGGATTGCGCCACCTCCGATGTTGCCGGCCAGCATGACCGTGACTCCCCGATCTGCCAGGATGGCCGCGATGCCAGACCGGCAGCCGCAACCCTGGTTGGCGTCGACGTACGTACTGTTCAGGATTTGATTTCCCTCTGAAATTTCATAGATGATGTAGCGTTCGGCATGACCGAAATGTTCGTCCACAAAGCCTTGGTGAACAGGAATAGCGATTTTCATTGGTTATTGGTTTGTTGAGTTTGTTTATGTTTAATGATGTGAATGATATCCCCAACTGATTTGCTGCAATCGGTCAGCAAGGTCATCCGGATCCCGAATTCCGTCATTTCCTGCTGAACACGCTGGCCAAAGTCGGCCGAAACGATGTGACCGACCTTGCGGTCGATCAGGCAGTGCAGGATCGACTGACCTGCACAGTCCCGCATGTCTTTGTCGCAGTTCTCGATCAGTTCCGTCACTCCTGTTTCATCATCATAAATGTGGAAGAAACAGCATCTTCCGAAATGACAGGCGACCGGAGAGTCCGGTGATGCATCTTGTCCTGAGATCGCGTATTTCATGGTTTTATGATTTGTAGGTTTTGTTCCTGACATGTTTCCCCGATGCAGCCGACAACTGCCCGAGTATTTCACCGACAGTGATCCGCGTATCGGGATGAATGACCATCTGGATACGCCTGTGGTTCAGAATCTGCTGAACATTGGTCCCGAAATCGCCGGCGATCACCCGGTTTACTTTCAGTTGAACCAATTTGTCCACGATCACTCCTCCGGGGCAGGATTTGAGCCTTTTTCCGGGGTTTTCAATGGTTTCGATACGACCGGACTCGTCATCGAAAATGAAAAAACTGTCACATTTCCCGAAATGACGGTCTATGGGCGCACTCGCTACTGAACTTTGGGACGCTATCGCTGTTCTCATCTGATGCTGATTGCTGATTCCGAGCCTGAATTATTTTCCGTTAACCTGTTCGAGTCCCTGTTGCCTGCAAAGCGGACAAGTGCCTTCCGGAAATTCACCCCCCGGATTGTTGAAGAACACGTTGCATTTCCAGCAATGATACCAGTCATAATCGAAGTAGGCGTTCCCTCCATTGACTTCGATCACCAGTGCTTCCGACAAGGCTTTGGCGATTTTTCGCCTGGCCTCCTCATAGAGCCGTGTAAATGTCGGCCTGGAAACCTTCATGGCCGCGGCCGCCTCCGATTGCGTCATCAGTTCATAGTCGCATAATCGAATGGCTGTATACTCCTCCATCAGAAGCCTGACCGGTTCTCCCTGCCCGGAATAATACCCAAACGGTTTATACCCCTTGAACTTCGGCGGGTCAAACACCGTGCGCACCTGTTTTGGTCGTGGACTCATCGCATTAAATCTTTGCAAAGATAGGAAAAAATTTATCATTATGAACAAATGTTCATTATATTTGTAAAAAAAATCAAACGATGCCAAAGATGAATGGAACCGGACCCGAAGGCCGTGGGGCCAAAACGGGGCGAGGCTTGGGAAAGTGCAAAAAAGTAACGGATGACGAAGCCCTGAAACGCCTGGGCAAAGGCCTGGGTGAACGGCGAAATGCCGGCGGAGGCACAGGCCGCGGCAAACGGCTGCAAAGTAACGGGGAAAAAAGAAACTGATCGGAGATCAAGACCTCGGCCGTCGTGAACGCCCTGAATGTCTAAAAACGCTTTAACCGGATAACCGGGTCGCTGCATGGTCCGGTGAAAATTTTGTTAATGAACATTTGTTCATTCAGCCGGTTCATGCGGGGTCGCCAAAGACCGAATGGAAGGCAAGGATCCGAACGTGCATTGCTACGATTGGTTCTTCTGTACCAAAAAACTTCCGAAGGAGAAGGTCCTTGGGAAATAGTTTCGGTTATACTGGATTAAGAAAGCAGCTCCCTGAAAGCTGCTTTTTTTATGCATTTTTTTACATTTGTCGTCTAGAACACGGATTATGGCCAGGATTGTTATATTGGGCGCAGGCATTTCGGGGCATACCGCCGCGACCATCCTCAAACAGAAACTGGGCAGAAAACACGAAGTGGTCGTGGTTTCTCCCAATAAATATTACCAGTGGATCCCTTCCAACATTTGGGTAGGCGTGGGCGCCATGCGTATCGATCAGGTCCGGTTTGAGCTCAAACCCGTTTATGACCGGATGAAGATCTTGTTCCATCAGGCCAGGGCCGTGGCGATCTTTCCCGAAGGAAGTGACCGACACACATCCCCATTCGTCAGGATCGAATACACGGGCGACGGGGAAGCGGGCCGCACCGGGGAGCTGGAATATGATTTCTGCATCAATGCCACAGGCCCGAAACTCAATTTTGAGGCAACCGAAGGGCTTGGTCCGGAGCGCTTCAGCAATTCCGTGTGTACATACAACCATGCTGCAAAAAGCTGGGATGACCTGCAAAGCTGTTTATCCAAGATGGAGAATGGGGAGAAGCAGCGCTTGCTGATCGGTATCGGCCATCCTGCCGCGACATGCCAGGGGGCTGCGTTTGAATACATTTTGAATGTCGCCAACCTGATCCGGAAGAGGAAACTCTCGGCACTGGCCGATATCGTTTGGATCACCAACGAATATGAACTTGGCGATTTCGGGATGGGAGGCGCTTTCGTGAAAAGGGGAGGGTATGTCACATCGACTAAGATCTTTACCGAATCCATCCTGGCGGAACACGGGATCCGCTGGATCAGGCAGGCGGGAATAAAAAAGGTGGAACCGGGCAAAGCGTTCTATGAAACGCTGGATGGCGAGACACACGAGATTGCATTTGATTTTGCCATGCTGATCCCCGCATTCTGCGGTGTGGGGCTGAAAGCTTTCAGCAAGCAGGGAGAAGATATTACCGGATCGGTCTTCGCCCCTAATGGCTTCCTGAAAGTAGATGCGGACTATGCTCAGAAACCGTTCGAGGAATGGCGTGTCGAAGACTGGCCGTCGGTCTACAGAAATCCAGTATACAACAACTTGTTCGCCACCGGGATTGCCTTTGCTCCGCCACATCCGATCTCCAAGCCGGTGAAAAGCAGGAACGGGACCGTGATCGCGCCGACGCCGCCGAGAACGGGCATGCCGAGCGGTGTTACAGGAAAGGTGGTCGCAATGAACATCGTGGACCAGATCCGGGAGGGGAGAGCCCTCGATCGTCACCGGGCCTCATTGGGAAAGATGGGCGCGGCCTGCATCGTCTCCGTCAATTACGGGATGCTGAAAGGGATGGCTGCCACAATGACCGTATTTCCCATTGTTCCCGATTGGGAAAAGTACCCGGACTGGGGCCGCGACATCAGCTATACGGTTGGGGAACCTGGGCTGGCCGGGCACTGGATCAAGCTTCTGCTTCACCATATGTTTCTCTATAAGGCCAAATGCCGGCCCTTGTGGTGGCTGATTCCTGAATAGTAACCTGATAAGACGCCGACCGATATGAATCAGAATAAAATCAAGGGGTATTACGAGGAGGCCTATCCTCCCTTGCCGACCAAGGCTACCCGTCGCCGCAGAAAAAACCTGCTCATCCAGTCCTTCAGGTTCATCGTTCTCAACCTGAAGATCATGAGGATCATCATTGGCGGTCACACCTGAGACCGGACAGACCAGGCCTGCTTTCCGTTGACTGTCGAGCGTAGTCGAATGTATCGGGGACAGCACCTACGTACTTCTGCGTACTGATTCCTTGTTATTGACCTTCTTGTCTTTAGATGATAAATTTATCCTGGCTTAATACCTTGCCAGCCGGGAGAAAGCTGAAAATCCCAAACAGAGTAAGCTTCATTTAAATCTTTGATCATGAAGGTAATTTCCAGGAGCCTGTTCATGGCGATCGTCATCGCACTCGGACTGTTCGCCTGCAAGCCCGTGCCCACAGGACCCTTTACAGTTGTATCGGAAGAGGTAGCCGTTGATACTGCTGTGTATCCCGAGGTTATCGGGGCCATTGATGTGAGGATCAACCTGCAGTTGCTCCTTACTGATTCAGCCAATATGCAAATGGTACTTCCTTTGCCGGGAAAGACAAAGGTCCAGCTGATCCGCAAGCGGCTGGATGTGTTTGAAAAAGGGCGAATGGCGTGGTACGGGATCATCGACAAGGACCCCGGCAGCCTGGTCCTGATATCCATAACCAACAACGCTATTGCCGGTCACATCACGAACTCACGGGGGCAGATCTTCACGATCAATTGCGTGGAAGGGACCCGGTACCGGATTACGGAGCTCGACAGCCGTAAATTCAAGGAAACGCCTGATGATTTCATTGTCCCGGATATTAAAGAACCCGAACAACCGGCGCCCGGCGATTGCCCTGATCCCGCCACCAGTATCGACGTGATGGTGGTGTATACCGCTGCAGCCGAAACCGGGGCGGGCGGTGCCGATGCCATGGTGGCCTTGGTTTACGAGTGTATTTACCTGTCCAACCTGGCGTATCAGAACAGCAACATCAATCAGAGGCTCAATCTGGTGCACATGGAGCGGGTTACTTATACCGAGTCCGGTGCCGGGAACACGGATCTGGACAGGATGCTCAATGCATCCGACGGGATCCTGGATAATGTGCCGACCCTCCGCGATACATACAGCGCCGACCTGGTCAGCATGATCGTAGAGACGCTGGATGCAAACGGCTGGGGCTATATGATGAAAACGATATCGAATTCGTTTGCTCCTTACGGTTATTCCGTGGTGAGACGACAGAATGCGGCGGCCAGCCTGACATTCCCTCACGAGCTGGGGCACAATATGGGCGCACGGCACGATTGCGCCACCGATGCCACGATCGGGTCTGCGTACGATTACAATCATGGCTGGTTTGTTTCCAACCCGGCCGACGGCGGTCCTTCGTGGAGAACCGTGATGTCCTACAACTCGTGCAGCACATCACCATGTATAAGAATAGCCTGGTTCTCCAACCCGAACCTCGTTTACAGCGGAACCGGATCGGCGACCACCGATCCGATGGGGTCAGCCGCTTCCGCGGGCGTCTGTACTGCGGATAATCACCTGACGCTGAATAATACAGCTGTAACGGTGGCCAATTTCAAGTGCAGTTCTCCTGGTGTGACCAACGTTTGGATGCGCGATACCTGGAACGATACCGGGCAGGAGCCCGATCCGAATACCGCTTCCGAGGCGATGTGGAGGTCTCCTTATATCTGGGTCAGGAACACCCAGGATGCCACCCACATGCACCAGTTTGAGCACCAGGATCCGATCTACGGCCAGCCGAATTGGGTCTATGTGAAGATGATCAATGGCGGGGCCTCGGCCGCAACAGGCCACCTGGAGGTGTACTATGCGAATGCCTCCGTTTCGCTGACCTGGCCCACCGGCTGGACACTGATCGGGAACCCTTCGGTCAGCATCGCCGCGAATTCGACGACCGTGGTTGACGTATCCTGGCCCACCCTCCCGGGCACGGGGCACTACTGCCTGCTGGCCCGGTGGAATTCAGCTTCCGATCCGATGACCCATGCTGAAACGGCCGATATCGGGGATAATGTCAGGCAGAACAACAACATTATCTGGAGGAATGTGAACATCGTCCCGTTAAGTCCTGATATGGACAAGTACGAAGTCATCTTCGAAATGAAGAATCCGAAGGGCCAGCCTGCCATGCTGAAACTTACCGACGATGCCCTCTTCCCGAAGCATGCATTTGTCGAGACCGGTGAGATCTTCCTGATCCCCGATGGCAACATTTACGAACAATGGCTCAAGGGCGGATCCAAAGGAACCGGGATCCGGGATGAAAAGGGCATGATCCGGATCACGGAACCCGTGGCTACGCTTGAAAACATCATGATGGGCAGGGCGGACAAGGGCAACGTGACGATCCGTTTTGTCAGGAAACCGGAAACCATACCTGATCTTTACATGGTCAATGTAACCCAGCTGGTACCGGGCTACGACAGGGAAAAGAAACCGGTGAATCTGCCGTTCGGCGGTGTGAGTTACGAGATCTGTACGTACAAGCGATGATCTTTCATCGGATTATGCCAGGCCCGGGACCTATGTTTCCGGGCCTTTTTTTTGGAAATATAGATTCTTTTTTTTATATTTGATTTTCCGTTCAATTCCGATCAATGGCCAAGTCAGGCTTATGGGCGACAGAAGGACATACAGGATTCCTTGTTCCGGATTACGCATGTCGTATATCACGGGGATTCTGTTTGCCCTGCTGCTCCCTGTTCTTTTAACCGCCGGCCAGACAAGAAACGGAGTCTATGAATCCCGGATCCGGTTAAAACAATTCCGCCCAGCCCTGTTTCATCTACCCCTTCCTTCCTTCACAACAATAAAAAGATCGGCCTCGCAGCCGATATCTCACTATCAGTACAAACAGACCAGACCGCGGGGGCTCCCAGGGCAGGAACCTGTTTGCAAATATCCTGCAGGAAGTGGCATACCGGATCATTTCCGTCTTAGTGCTGCATCCTTCTTTGCGCCCTATACTGCCGGGATCCTGGCCGTATCGTATGATGATCTGTTATTCATACGACCTCCTCCTTCCCTCTAATCGTGTCCTGAAGGGGACAATCACCCATTATCTCCCGACCGCCACCTGCAGTTTTCCAGGTGACGGATGTTGGATTATGCCAAATGATGCAGGATTTGTAAACGAAAATTATGGAAACGATGGAACAGATAGAAAGAATTTCAAATAATCCTCCGATTGCAGTGATCGGAGCTGGTCATGGCGGACTGGCCATGGCCGGACATCTGGCTATCATGGGAGCTTCGGTCCGGCTGTATAACCGGGGCGAAGAACGGTTGTGGGGTGTGAAGTCCTCCGGCGGAATTGAATTACAAGGTGAGGTAAGCGGAATCGGAAAGGTAGAAGTGGCCACGAATGATATGAAGGAAGCGATAGCAGGAACAGAATTGATCATGGTCGTTGTTCCAGCTGTTGCCCATCGTTGGATCGCCGAACAGATGGCTCCCCATCTGAAGGACGGCCAGATCGTCGTCCTTCATCCCGGGAGGACGCTGGGTGCGCTCGAATTCAAGCAGGTGCTGATCCAGCGAAACGTAAAGGCGGATATCATTGTGTCGGAAGCACAAACATTCATCTATGCCTCAAGAAGGACCGGCCCTGCACAAGCCCATATCTTCGGAATAAAAAATTCCATCCCGGTCGCCTCGGTCAGGGCACACCTGATCCCTCACGTAATCGCGAAGTTGAGACAATATTATCCGCAGTTCGTACCGGGTGACAACATATTCAAGACAAGTTTTGATAACATCGGCAGTGTCTTCCATCCGGCCATCTGCATTCTGAATGCGGGTTGGATTGAAGACGATGCCGACTTTACCTTTTACCATGAAGGAGCAACGGAATCGGTGGCAAGAGTGCTCGAGCGTGTTGACATCGAACGGATATCCGTTGCCGAGGCTTTGGGGATCCGTGCGATCAGTGCCCGGCAATGGTTCTATATGGCATACAGCACAACTGGGGATTCGCTGTTCGAGGCCATGCGAAAAAATCCTGGCTACAGGGGTATTCTTGCTCCGAAAACTCTTAAGATGAGATACCTTGAGGAAGATGTCCCTTGCAGCCTGATACCCATGTCCTCTCTTGGTAATATGTTAAGGGTTCCTACGCCGACTATTGACTCGCTGATCCATATGGCTTCTGTGCTGAACCAGAAGGATTATTACAGTTTCGGCAGAACCGTAGAACGTCTTGGGATAGCCAATATGAACCTGAGGGAACTGCGACTGCTTGCCATTGGAGAACAATCTGAAAAACCATAATCACACGACTATGAAAAAGATTCTGGGAGCCGCTATCGGGACCTGTGTTCATATCGGCGGACTACATCATTTCTTAAAACTTGCGGAAGATGAGGGCTATTATGCTAAATCGCTGGGACCAGCTGTGCAGGTGAACCGGATGGTCGATGCGATCAGGCAGGAGAAGCCCGATCTGGTTGCCGTCAGTTACCGCCTGACACCGGAAGTGGCAGCCGTTTTGTTCAAAGACCTGGCCGAATCGCTGGCAGCGAATGACCTGTCAGGAGTCCGGTTGGTTTTTGGCGGAACGGCACCGGTTGCAGCAGTAGCAAAGGAATCCGGCTTGTTCGAGCATACGTTCGACGGATCGGAACCCATTGAAGCGATCAGGGCCTATCTGAAAGGAAGCAGTTCACAGTCAGGAGAGAAACGTTATGCACAGGATTTGCTAAGTCGAATCGAGCAAAAATACCCTTACCCGGTCATACGTCACCATTTTGGTCGGCCAACCCTCGAAGAAACCCTCGCAGGGATAAGGGAAATTGCACTCTCCGGGGTTCTTGATGTGATCTCGATCGGGCCAGATCAGAATGCCCAGGAGCATTTTTTCCGTCCCGACGAAATGGATCCCTCCCAATCGGGAGCAGGTGGCGTTCCGGTTCGTACTCCTGAAGATATGACGGCATTGTACAGGGCATCCCGATGCGGTAATTATCCGATTATGCGCTGCTATGCTGGGACAAGGGATCTCCTTCAATGGGCAAAAATGAGTGTTCGGACGATCCGTAATGCCTGGGGCGCAATTCCTTTATGCTGGTACAGTATTTTGGACGGACGATCTGACAGGGACCTGGAAGATGCGATCACGGAGAACCAGCAGGTCATGAAGTGGTACGCCGGACAGAAGATCCCGGTTGAAGTTAACGAATCACACCAATGGAGTTTGCGGGATGCCCATGACTCGCTTGCCGTAGCCATGGCTTACCTGGCTGCCTACAATGCCAGGAAGATGGGTGTTGAAAATTATATTGCACAGTTCATGTTCAATACACCTCCCGGGACCCAGCCATTAATGGACATTGCGAAAATGGCAGCCAAACTGGAAATGATCTCGACCCTTGAAAATGGATCGTTTCGTGTGTTCCGTGAAGTTAGGGCGGGAATCGCTCATTTCTCTCCGATTCCTGCGGTCGCTAAGGGACAATTGGCAGCCTCCGCCTTCATCAGTCTTTCCCTGAAACCGCATATCCTTCATGTGGTCAGTTTCAGTGAAGGCGATCATGCGACATACCCGGCTGAACTGATCGAAAGCTGCCGGATCGTTCACGGTGTTCTCCGAAACAGCCTCGAAGGGATGCCCGATCTGCTGCAGGACCCCAGGATTGAGGAGAGAAAAGCACACCTGGTTAAAGAAGCGAAAAGGCTGCTGGCCAGCCTCGATTTCCTGGATGAAAAAAGCAAGGATCCACGGTCCGACCCGCGTATTATTTCCAAGGCCATTCGGATGGGAATTCTTGATACGCCCCATTTTTCGGGGATCAGGAACCTGAAAGGCGGAATCATCACAGGACTGGTCAACGGTGGTTGGGAAGCCATTGATCCGGTCAAGGGCGAACCGATAAGCGAAGAACCACGTGTTATGGATTTGTTAATTCATAGTAAATAAACAAAATCATACTTACATGGCAGGAATAGCAGGAATACTGAAACCAGGAGAACATGACCGCGTATCCAGTATGCTGGATAAGATCATCCATCGGGGGAACTATTCAAGTAAAATAGTGGAATTCCCTGATGCGACCATCGGCATTGTATGGTCATTCCACGAGAATGAAAGAGTCAGTCGAAATCTTGAAACCAACATGTTTATCGACGGTCCGGGACACGGACACCTTGCTTTTGCGGCGTTTTCCGACGGAACCTGGTCCCTCGGCAGGGATGAACTGGGAGTTGCTCCGATGTATTATACTTACCTGGGTGATGACAGCCTTTGTTTCGCATCTGAAGTAAAAGCGCTGGTGCCCTGTTCACCGGATATTTCTGAATTATTGCCGGGATGTTTGCTGAACCACGATGGACCGGCCAGTCAGTATGAACTGACCAGGCACACGACGTTGGACCATCCGCCTGAACTCATCGCATCGGACTTGCTGCATCTGCTTTCGATCTCAGTCGGGCGCAGAATCAATACCGATCCTATCGGATCCTGGCTTTCTGGGGGACTGGATTCAAGCACCATAGCAGCCCTGGCAAAACCTTGGGTGAAATCCCTGCATACCTTTTGTGGCGGGGTAAAGGATTCGCCTGATCTTGAATTTGCCAGGGAGGTTGCAGGCTTTATCGGCTCCACGCATCACGAGGTTGTAATTACTGTTGCCGATATGATCAAAGTCCTGCCGAGGCTGATCTATCACCTGGAATCATTTGATGCCTGGCTGGTTCGTTCGAGCATTGTCAACTTCCTGGTGGCGCAATATGCATCTGATCATGTCAGGGAAGTATTCTCAGGGGAAGGTGGCGATGAGCTGTTTGCCGGGTACAGTTACCTGAAAAACCTACCGGAGGACTCGCTTGAAGATGAGTTGGTGGATATTACAAAACGGCTTCACAATACGGCATTGCAACGGGTCGACCGATGCGCCTCTGCATTCGGGGCCACAGCTCACGTGGTTTTTGCTGATCCGGAGGTCGTTGAATATGCGATCAAGGTCCCCGTTCGGTACAAGCTGCATGATGGCGTGGAAAAATGGATCCTGCGGAAGGCAGTGGAAGGAATTCTCCCTGACCGAATCGTAAAACGAGGCAAGGCCAAATTCTGGGAAGGTGCCGGTGTGGGTGAACTGCTTGCGGAATTTACGGAGCGGATGGTCACGGACAAGGATTTCAGGCAGGAGAGGAAACTGGAAAACGGATGGATACTGAACACCAAAGAGGAACTTTATTACTACCGGCTCTTCAGGGAAGCCTTTGGCCAGGTTCATCACCTGGACTGGATGGGAAGGAGTAAGGGGAGTCCGAAAACATGATCCTATGGAAACGATCCGACAACTGATACATGATGCGCTTGTGCTGTTTGCCATGGTGAATGCAGTAGGGAACCTCCCTGTGTTTGCCCAGTATACAGCGGGTATGGAGTCCAGGAACCGCTCAAAGATTTTCCTGCTCGCCGTCGCCACGGGCGGCGGCATCGTCCTGGGATTTGCCCTGTTCGGGGATGTCATGCTACGGAATGTATTTTCCGTCAGCACGTCGGCTTTCAAGATTGCAGGAGGGATCCTTGTATTCATGGTCGCTGCCCGCGGTGTGATCCTGGGGAGCAGCCAGGCGATCCCGGACATGAATGACAGCAGGTCGGTCGCGGTGTTTCCCCTGGGATTTCCGTTCCTGGCCGGTCCCGGTACGATATTGACCACGATCCTTCTCATGCAGGACAACGGGAGAGTTTTTACGGCCCTTACGGTGGTGCTGGTTTACCTGGCCATCCTTCCCGTGCTTAAACTGGCACCTTTGGTCGAACGGATCATCGGGAAAATCGGGGTATCGGTGATCGCAAGGATCCTCTACATCTTCATCTGCGCTAAGGCAGTCAGCTTTGTCCTGGACGGATTCCGGCTCCACCTGTGAGAGGGTGCCCGGTTGAGCTGTCTTGAACCACTCTGCCGTCTTCAAGTACCACCACCCTCCGGGCTTTGTTGACCACCCGCTGGTCATGAGTGGAAAAGATGAAGGTGATCTGTTCCTCCCTGTTCAGGCGTTCCATGATGTCGAGCAGGTTTTGTGTTGAAGCGGAATCGAGGTTGGCAGTGGGTTCGTCGGCAAGAATGAAGCGGGGTCGTGAAGCGAGTGCGCGGGCAACAGCCACTCGTTGCTGCTGACCTCCCGATAACTTTGACGGGCGGCTGTTCACCCGGTCGACTAACCCGACGGCTTCAAGCAGCTCGGTGGCCCGTTTTCTGCGCTGGTTCCGCTTTTCACCCTGCAGGTTCATGATGAATTCGACATTTTCCAATGCCGTAAGGACAGGGATCAGGTTGTAGGACTGGAAGACAAACCCGATGTTCCGAAGCCGGAAATCGATCAACCGCCTGGTTCGCAGCGTGGTGATGTCCACGCCCCCGACGAGGATGTTTCCGCAGTCAGGCTGGTCCAGTCCCCCGATCATATTTAACAGGGTAGTTTTACCCGATCCTGAAGGGCCGACGATGGCGGTGAATTCGCCCTGGTCAAACTGCAGGTTGATATTGTCAAGCGCCTGTACCAGGATTTCCGAATCCCGGTACGTTTTCTTCACGTCATGGATGGATATGATGCTCATACTGGTTGTTATTCGTTTCTTATCGCCTCGGCAGGTCTCAGTTTCAGCGCCTGCCGGGCAGGATATATCGAAGCCAGGATCCCTGTCCCGATCACCATCAGCGTAAGGTTGATGTAATAAACCAAAGCCAGTGACGGATAGAGGATCGGGCTGTAGCCCAGTTTTTCAAAGCCTTCTGCAAAAATGCCCAGGTCAATTCCCGTCCGACCGAAATACCAGGTCGTCACCGCGCCGAGAACGATCCCGGCAATACCGCCTGTCATCGAAAGGAAAACCGACTCGAGCAGGATCATCCGGAAGATTCGTTGTTTGTTCATGCCTATGGCGGCAAGCATGCCCAGTTCCCTCGTCCGCTCCAGGATCGCCATAAGCATCGTGTTGATGATCCCGAAACCCAATGCCAGCAGGATGATCCCAAGGAAGAGGTACAGGTAGAGATCCATGAAATCGTCAAGCATAGCGACCAGCGGATCGATCTCCTTCCAGTTCCGGATCTCCAGGCCGGGGAAGGCAGTCATTAGTGTTTTCTGGTACTGCTCCATCACCTCCCCATCCTTCAGCCTCACAGCGATCTCATGGCAGTTGCCCGCCGGTAATCCCAGCAGGGGCGAGATGTCGGTGCGTTGTACGTAGACGTTCATTTCGTCAAACACGGAGTTGTTGGTCCGGTAAATGCCGCAGATCCTGAATGCTCCGCCGGTCAGGTTGCCTTCCATGTCCTGGAAGGTAAGCACGATCTTGGAGTGCAGTTTCACTTTCAGCTTCTTGGCCAGGGCCTGGCCTACTATGACAGGAACACCCCGGCACCCGTCGAACCAGCGGCCGTTGGAGTCGGGAATGAGGGACCAGATGTCGCTGACCTCTTTCTCTTTTTCCGGGTCGATGCCCAGCACCATCACGCCCGTTCCGGCATTGGCGCTGGCCGCCATGGCCTGGAACTTGATCCGGGGAGACCAGGCGGCTACGAACCGGGAGGTGTCGATCGTGTGTTCCAGTTTCTCCAGTTCCCCGTCGATCACGTACCGCGCATCATTGTCCTGCCTGAAGGAAGGATGATGGATTTGAATGTGGGAGAGTTCCCTCCGGATCGCTTCCCTCACCCGCTGGTCGCCGGTTCCTTTCATGACCGCCGAAGAGAATATTCCCCCGAGCAGGCCGAAGGCGATGGCCAGGATCACCACAAGACTCCTGAGCTTGTTCCTCCAAACGTTTTTCCAGGCTATGATCCAGATCATGACGATGGTATCAGTGTCTGATTGCATTCATTACTTTCAACCGCCGGATCCTCATGACGGGCAGCAGCATGACGGTACAGATGATCGCCAGCACCACGAGTGACTGGGCGATGAAGTACGAGGATTCCCATGCCGTTGGCATCAGGGGTTCAAATCCCATGGCGACGGTCGACTCGGCCATGGCGCCGGTGAGCGGGATAGGGTGGATGTAGAAGTACCAGGCCAGTGGCATGGCTGCAGCAATGCCTGTTGCAATCCCGATCAACCCGAGAAACAGCGTCTCGGTGACGAGGATCAGCATCAGCCGTCCCTTCTGCATCCCAATGGCGATCATCATGCCGAATTCCCGGGTGCGTTCATTCAGCATCATGAGCATGGTGCCAAAAATTCCGAATCCGACGATCATGTATAAAATGCCGAGCATGATGAGCCCTGAGCCGCTGTCGGATTCGATCTGCTGAACCACATCGGGCATCATCTGCTCCCAGGTCATCACTTCATAGTGGGAGGGATCCAGTTGCCGGCGCAACTGGCCCGCCACATTCCTGTATTCTCCAGGGTCTTCAACGTTAAAGGCCACCGAGGTCAGCATGCTGTCGGCGTTGAACAGGTTCTGGGCCGCCGGTAAGCTGAGGTAAACCAGCCGGCTGTCGAGATCGGGCGATGGGAACCGCACAATCCCCCGGACCGGGAAGACACCGGCTGCACTGACGCCGTGGTATCCCTGACCGATGATCACGAGAGTGTCCCCGGGTCGGATCTTCAGATAATTCGCCAACCGCTGACTGACCAGCGCCCCGCTGTCGTCACACTCCAGGTATTTTCCTGCCACCACTTTCTTTCTCAACGATGTCAGACCCTCTTCAGCATCAGGATCAATCCCGTTCACCATGACGCCCTTGGTCTGGATGCCGCAGGAGGCGAGGGCGAACGACTCCAGGCGACGCGCGTACCCATCCGTTCCCGGAAGCGCTTTCAGTTTCCCGGCGATTTCAGGAGTCAGTACAAACCCGTTATTGATCACCTTGTCGTCCCAATACCCTTTGGCATGGAGCTGGAAGTAGCCTGAATAGGCATGAACGATATTGTTGACCATCAGGTCGTAGCTGCCCAGCTGGAAAGCGCGCATGATGAGCGCGAACCAGATGGCAAAGAAAACCGATGCCGCAGTGATCAGCGTACGGCGCTTGTTGCGCCACAGGTTTCTCCAGGCGATGCGGATGATCTCCATAACGTTACTTCAGGTTTTTCATCTGCTGTTGCGAGAAGAAGCCGTCCTGCAGAGGAATGTTGAATTTAGCCGACAGGATGCGCACGACCGTCTTCTGCGAGGGCTTGTCGGCCGGAATGATCTCGAAGCGTGTCGGGATTCGCCGGTCATGCATGAACCGGATGTCGGAAAGGTTATGCGTTTTGACCAGCACGCCATCTTCATCGTAGTATTCTGCTTTCAGCTCGAAGTAATCGGCCTTGCTGATCCAGAGAATGATCTTTCCCCACACCACCGCCGCGCTCTCTTTCGGATCCAGTTGGATCTTGTAGCACTCGGCTCCGCCCACCTGTTCGCTGCCGATGATCTTGTGCGTATAATCGAGCACGATGGAGGATTCTTTGAGAATGTCATCGTTCGTATAATCGGAACCCATCCATCCCTGCGACATCATCGAAGGCGGGAGCTTGATCATGCGGTTGATGGTGGGATTCCAGCTCCACATGTCGTTCTTCAGCTTCAGGAACGACTGCCCGCTCTCCTTGGCGGGCGCGGTGATGAGCGTCATGGAGAGGTCACGGCCCTTCCCCCAGCTTTTAAACGCGACCGTGCGCTGCCAGGTGGGGCGGATGATGGTCATCTCCATCTCGCTGTAACTGCTGGCCCCCTGCATGAGATCGTCGGCTTTTCTGACGATCTCGGTCGCATTCTGCGGCATGGCATGAAAGCCGGATATGAACAAAACGGTAAAAAGCAGTGTCTGTTTCATCAGAAATTCCATTTTAACATAAAGGTTCCCAGGAAAGACTGGAAATATTGTGCTTCGTTGCCTGAATCCCCGCTGTAGGTAAACCGGCCGTTAAAATACTGAAAATACAGGCTCAGGTCCAGATTTTGTTTTACGTTGTAGTTCAGGGTAGGACCGATGTAAAATCCGTACAAGTCGGGATAGTACATCCCGGCCAGCGACACGTCAAACAACGGCGTCACCGGGTAGGATCCCATCAGGAACAGGTTCCATTCGGCGAAGGAGAGGGTCTTCGGTGATGAAGGGGCCTGGTAGACGGCAAGGAGGTTCTGCGGTTTAAAATCGGGTGGCAGTTGGTTATACAGTGCCTGGAACGTGAGTGAGAAGGAGCAGGGAAAAACGTAATCAGCCCCCACCGTGGCCAGCAGGATCCCCGTGGTATCGGTGAAGTTCCGTTTCGGCTGATAATAGCTGACCTCGCCTCGGAAAGCAGCCCCGGCGATATTCCCCGACCACCCCGCCCCGGCCATATAATCCTGGTCGTCCACCAGCCCGGCCAGGAACTGGATATCATACCCCCCGGCATTGAACCGGCCTAACCCGGCGATGGTGATTTTTCCTTCAGAGTTCCACTTTGAGGCGATCTCCAGGACCGAGGTCGATGAAGGATAATACTGCAGCCTGAGTGCATCACTTCCCGGCCGTTCCGGGTAATCGACGTTATACCAGGAATAGGTGTTAAAGATGTCATTCGGGTTCCACATGACCGCCTGTCCCCAGTTGATCCGTTGCCGGCCAGCGGTAAATTGAACCTTGCCAAAGCTGAGCGAGAACCAGAGGCGGTCGAGTTGCGTCCCGAGGGCGAAGGAGGAAGAGGAATAAATGTCCCAGGTTAGATCAACGAGCCCGTTGTCTGTGAACAGCATCCCGCTGTAGTCCGGATTGTCCGTGAGGGACTGCCCGAAGAAGAAGACATTCCTCATCCCTATGCCGGTGGAGAAGACCTTTCCCGGCGACCAGGAGAAGTCGAGGCGGTTGAGGAGTTCGTTGTCAAACACCCACGGATCCCCGATCTTCTGGAACTGGAACATCTGCAGGTCGTC
>DAIRDK010000006.1:0-30631 GCA_036796175.1 Bacteroidales bacterium
CGACCTTTCAAAACACCTTTTCCCCCGCCACCCAATCGCTTCCCGGGATGATGGTGTGCGTGGGACCGAACGGAACCGTTCAGGGCGGATCCGTGTACGTGGTGACCAACTCAGGCAGCTCCTTTTCGTCGACCTATACGTTCTACCGGTCAACGGATGGCGGTGCCACATTCTCCCTCATGTCGAGCCAGAATTTTGCGAACTACGTTGGGATGGATGTCAACGGAAGGAACACAGTAGAAGGTATGCGTACCCGGCCTTACCCATTCATTACAGCCGACAACAGCTACGGGCCGAACCGCGGCAAACTTTACCTGGTCTATGCCTCGAATGATCCACCGGGAAATAATAACAAACCCGATATCTGGTTGCGGGTGTCGACCGACGGGGGCACTACCTGGTCATCGGCCAAGAGGGTCAACGACGATGCCAATCCAACGGCCAACCACCAGTGGCACCCGGCTACATGGTGCGACAAGGAGACAGGAAGGCTTTATATCCAGTGGATGGATACAAGAGACTGTCCCACCAGTGACAGCGCTCTGATCTATGCCACCTATACCGATGATGCCGGCACTACCTTTCTCCCTAACCAGGCAGTTTCCAACAAGAAGATGAAAATTAACTGTGCCTCGTGCGGAGGCGGCGGCACTCCGAGATACCAGGGGGATTACAACGGGATCATATCGAACAAAAAAGTGTCCCTGGCCGGATGGACCGATTTCCGGAACGGCACGTTTCTCAGTACAACAGGTTATTTCCCGGATTATGCAGTAACGATCGACAAATCGACCGATACGCTGTACACCCCTGCAGACCAGTCCACCATTACCATTTCAGTCCCTGCGGTGAAACTGTATACGGATACGGTACTGCTTTCGGCCGACATCAATCCCACGCCCTCGGCCGGTACCGTGACCTTCGACTTCCCTTCCGGTACGACCATCACGAGTTATCCCAACTCGCTTCCGGTCACGGTTACGCTGTCAGGCCTGGTTCCGGTAGGAACCTACCAACTGATCTTCTCGACCCAGGGGCCAAACGGGACCCCGGTCCATAATCGGACCTGCATGCTCAAAGTTCTCACCGGGACTGCCTTTGTGGTAAACGCGTCAGCCGATCCGGAACAAGTTTGCCAGGGGGTGTCTTCACAACTGGATGCAGAAGTCCTGGGAGGGCTTGCCCCGTATACTTATGCCTGGGCTCCATCCGCAGGACTGAACGATCCCACGTTGCCCAACCCGGTCGCAACGCCGGACGTGACCACACAATACACCGTAACCGTTACCGATGCAGCGCTGATCACAACGACCGACAGTGTTACCGTAACGGTGCTGACTACACCCGCCAACCCGGGTACGATCAGCGGGCCGTCGCTTGCCTGTAAAGATTCCGTTGCCACGTATTCCGTTTGGATGATCCCCGGGGCCACCTCCTATTCCTGGTCCGTTCCTGCCGGAGCCACGATCATCTCGGGTCAGAATACGTCTGCCATCGATGTCCAGTGGGGCCAGACTGGAGGAACGATCTCAGTGATCGCCGGCAATGCGTGCGGCAACAGCACGCCCAGCGTCCTGGATGTCGCCCTGACGGATCTTCCCGACACCCCGGGCCCGATCCTGGGCAACTCCACCGGATGCAAGAACAGCCTGGTGGAGGTCAGCATCGATACCGTACCGGGCGCTGAAACCTATTTCTGGACGGTGCCGGCCGACGCTACCATAGTCGGGGGCCAGGGCACCAGCGCCATCTCCATTAACTGGGGGGTCATGTCGGGTGATGTAACCGTGGTGGCGGAAAATGCCTGCGGGCAGTCGCCGCCATCCATGAAGTACTTGCAAACCGACTCCATCCCGCTGGATCCCGGGGCGATCACAGGGAAAGACACCGTTTGTGTGAACCATACCGGTTACATGTATTCCATCGAAGCGATCCCGAATGCGGCTTCCTATGTTTGGAGTGTTCCATCCGGGGCCACCATCACCGACGGCCAGGGAACCAATGCCATAACGGTTGATTTCAGCCAGGATGCCATATCAGGCACCGTCAGTGTATACGGCGCCAATGATTGCGGACTGGGGATCCCGACGACCCTTCAGGTGTTCGTCTCACAATGCGCCGGCCTGCCGGATAATTCGCTCTCGTCTTCCATCACCCTGTTCCCCAACCCGGTGGAAGGGAAGCTGAACATCCGGATCCGGGGATCAGAAAGTGAGCTGGACTTTCAGATCCGGGATGTCACCGGCCAGCTGGTCCGCACCGGGAAGCTTTCGGATATCCGGGGTGATGTCACGCGGCAGGTGGATGTAAGCGGTCTGCGCAACGGGCTATACTTCATCCGGCTGATGAACGGAAGTCATACCTATACCGGCAAATTTGTGGTGCAGCAATAATTTTACGAGGAATTTGTAACCAATGTTGGAAGTGGTGCGTCAAAGGGGTCAAACAATCGAATCATTCACCTAAAAAGGAAAAAAATGAACGCAGAAGTTTTGATCCCTATCTCGGCATTCGCCATGGTTCTCGGAATCGTTTACCTGGTGGTCCGCAGGAAAGAGAGAATGGCTTTGATTGAAAAAGGTCTCACAACCGATGTCCTGGAATCTCACAGGAGAACTCCTTCCTCCCTGAAATGGGGAATGGTTCTTCTGGGCGTCGGCGTTGGCATCCTGCTTGGCCGGATCCTGGCCGAGTACACCATGCTGGGTGAAGAAGAGTCCTTTTTCTCCATGGTCTTCCTCTTTGGCGGCCTGAGCCTCCTTGTTTACTACTTTATCGAACGCAGCATGGAGAAAAAAGGCCAGAACCCTTAACTGCTCATTGCTCATTGCTCATTGAAAAGGATGGGCCTGGATCATTCGGTATTCGGGCCCTTCTTTTTTTAGGATGCTTTCGAACAGGATCATGCCTGCCGCCGTGATGGGTGCGGAAGCCATATCCCTGGATTCATCGATTACATCCTGAAAGAGCTTCCTGTCTTTGAGGTATTTAATCCGGCCGAGTGTCAGATGCGGCACCAGGTTCTGGCGGTCCCTTTCAAAACCTTCCGTTTCGAGCGATGCATGTACCTGTTCCATCAGTCCGGCCAGAGTTTCGTAAGGCCTGATGGCGGTCCAGATGACACGGGGCTCATATTTTGAACCGAATATACCCAGGCCTTTCAGCGAGAACCGGAACGCCCTGGTCTCTCCTGCCACCCGGTCGAGAGCGCGGCCGATCGCAGGGATTCGTTGTTCGTCCGTGTCCCCGAAGAATTTCAGTGTGATGTGGATATTGTGCTCCTCCACCCATTTGATGGGCTCATGCTTCAGCGCATCCTTAAGTTCCCGGAACTGTTCGAGGAACACTTCGTCAGGCTTGATCTTTATGGCGACGAAGAGACGTTTCATGTTGAGGTACCGGGTTACCAAGTGACCAAGTGACCAAGGGACCGAGTGACCAAGAGATAAAGTCACCGGGTCCCTTGGTCACTTGGTCACTTCTTCAATGCAAATATCAAAACTTTTTGTAAATTTGCGCCCTCTTTGGGGTATTAGCTCAGTTGGCTAGAGCGTTAGACTGGCAGTCTAAAGGTCAGGGGTTCGACTCCCCTATACTCCACCGGTGCGCTTCACTCTTCACTCTTCACTTTTCACTTATAACTGATTTCCCTCATCAGTTTATCCCCATAGATCGTCCGCATTTTCATGCGGGTTTCGTTAAGTTGTTTCGAAGCTTCTTCATTTCCGACGATTTTTTTGAAGATCGCTTCCCATTTGTCGTCCTGCCCTTCCATGGCTGCAAGGCTTTTATATTCTGTCATCAGCATGATGTCCCAGTCGCCGGGGTTGGCGGAAGCGCCGGCCAGCACCTTGTAAGACAGAACCAGTCCCTGTTTGATGGCTTCTTCGTGAACCGCAACCCAGGTCGTCTTTAAGGATTTCAGGTAGTCGTCGCCCATGTTGGCCTCCGACTTGATGAATGCCACTGTCCAGACCGTTCCATCCTTATAGGCTTTCTCCTGTGAATATGCTGAAACACCGATGATCATTGCCATGACCACCAGCAAAATGTGAATTGACTTTTTCATATGATACAGATTTAGGTTAATACGCAGCAAATATAAAGGTATTTATATATAATTAGACTAAATTAAAAATAATTTCAACCTTATTACCGAATCACCCTGTTACCTTGTTACCTTTGTATAAATGCAAATGATATGAAAGTCCTGATATTATGTACAGGGAATTCATGCCGGAGCCAGATGGCGGAAGGATTTCTGCGGTCGTTGGACCCGGGCATGGAGGTATTTTCCGGAGGAACCAGGCCGGAAAAACAGGTCAGTCCATACGCCGTTCGTGTCATGAAAGAGTCAGGGATCGATATCTCCGGGCATCATCCCAAGCACGTGGATCGTTTCCTCAACGACGCGTTTGATTACGTGATCACGGTATGCGACAGCGCCAGGGAAAGCTGCCCGCTCTTCACCGGCCAGGTTGGTAAACGGCTTCATATCGGCTTTGTTGATCCTGCCGATGCACGCGGAACGGAAGAAGAGATCCTGACGGAGTACCGGCGTGTGAGGGACCAGATCTTCGGGGAGTTCCGCAAACTCTATGAGGTGACAATCAAAGGTCTTTCCTGATTTGAAAATGATCAAATCAATGTTGGTGGTTCGGAAAATCTCCGTACCTTTGTGTTAATTATTTCACAATACATATTTAAAAATGAAAATATCTCATATTGAGCATATTGGGATTGCCGTTGCCAATCTGGAAGAGAGCATTGCCTATTTTGAGCAACTTCTCGGAACCACCTGCTATGCCATCGAAGAGGTTAAGGACCAGAAGGTAAAGACCGCTTTCCTGATGGTGGGGCAGACTAAGATCGAGCTGCTTCAATCGACTGATCCTGAGGGCCCTATCGGAAAATTTATCGAGAAGAAGGGAGAAGGGATCCATCACCTCGCATTTGCGGTCGAAAATGCATCGGAAGCCCTGAAAGAGGCGGAATCGAGTGGTAACGTATTGATTGATAAAGTATCACGAAAAGGAGCCGAGGGCCTCAATATCGGTTTCCTACACCCCAAATCCACCCGGGGCGTATTGGTGGAATTTTGCAGCAAGTAAGCAAGGGCGACCTGCCGGGTCGCCTCAACAACGTAACACGATGACCCAGGTAAACAAGATCAACGAACTGCTCGAAAAACGAGAGAAAGCCCGCCTTGGAGGCGGGGAAGAGCGCATCAAGTCGCAGCACAAGAAGGGCAAGTACACGGCCCGGGAACGCATCGAGAAACTCCTCGATGAAGGCAGTTTCGAGGAGTACGACATGTTTGTCACCCACCGGTGCACTAATTTCGGACTCGAGAAAGAGCAATACCTGGGTGACGGGGTGATCACGGGCCGGGGTACCATCGACGGACGCGTCGTTTTTGTTTTCTCGCAGGATTTCACGGTGCTGGGAGGTTCGTTGTCAGAAACGTTCGCGAAGAAGATCTGCAAGATCATGGACCAGGCCATGAAGGTCGGGGCACCGGTGATCGGCATCAACGACAGCGGCGGCGCCCGAATCCAGGAAGGGGTCAACTCCCTGGCCGGGTATGCCGAGATCTTTATGCGCAACATCGCCGCTTCCGGCGTGATCCCGCAGATCTCGGCCATTTTCGGTCCCTGTGCAGGCGGGGCGGTTTACTCCCCCGCCCTTACCGACGTGATCATCATGAGCGACAAAACGAGCTACATGTTCGTCACAGGTCCGAAGGTCACCAAAACCGTCACAGGGGAAGACATCACCACGGAAGATCTCGGTGGAGCCACCATCCATGCCACGAAATCGGGTGTCGCCCATTTCCGTGCCGATGACGAAAACGAAGGGCTGATGCTGATCCGCAAAACCCTGGAATACCTTCCCCAGAACAACCTCGAGGATCCGATCGTGACGGAGTGCACCGATCCGATCGACCGCGTGGAAGACGCCCTCAACGACATCATCCCGGCCAATCCGAACCAGCCTTACGATGTGAAGGATATCATTTACCTGATCGTCGATGACAAGGAGTTCCTCGAGTTTCACCGGCATTACGCAAAAAATATCGTTGTCGGCTTTTCCAAGTTCAACGGGATACCCTGCGGCATTGTGGCCAACCAGCCTAATTTCCTCGCGGGTGTTTTGGATATCGATGCTTCGAAAAAAGCGGCCCGTTTTGTCCGGCTTTGCGACGCGTTCAATGTTCCGATCATCACCCTGGTCGACGTTCCCGGGTTCCTCCCCGGCAGCGCGCAGGAGTACGGCGGGATCATCACCAACGGGGCCAAACTGATGTTCGCCTATGGCGAAGCCACGGTCCCCAAGATCACCATCACCCTCAGGAAATCTTACGGCGGAGCGCATGACGTGATGGGGTGCAAGCAGCTGAACGCCGATATGAATTACGCCTGGCCGTCGGCAGAGATCGCCGTCATGGGCCCGAAAGGAGCCATTGAGATCCTGGAAGGCAAGAAGATCGCCGAGATCGGGGATCCGAGGGAGAAAGTGAAGTACATTACGGAGAAGGAGCTGGACTATAAGAACAAGTTCGCCAATCCTTACGATGCCGCCCGGTACGGTTATATCGATGATGTGATCGAACCGAGAAACACCCGCTTCCGCATCATCCGCGCCCTGCAGACCCTGGCGACCAAGAAGGATGCGATGCCGCCCAAAAAACATTCGAACATCCCGCTTTAATGACCGCTTATATGAACATCAGCATTCAGAATATCGACACCCTGGCCGTTATGATCACCATCCTTGGTTATGTGGTGGTGTTTATTGCCCTTGCCTTGCTCGTCTTTGTGTTCGTCCGGATCAAAAGGGTCCAGGATTTTTTTGTCCTGAAAAAATGGAAAAGAACGAAAGGAGGGGAAGCTGAAACCATGACCGTAAAACCGGAGGCAACGGGCGATGAAAATGCGGCCATCTGTACAGCTCTCTACCTGTTCTTCAATGAGATGCATGATGAAGAGAAATACGTGATGACCATCCGTAAGGTCTCCCGGGCGTATTCTCCCTGGAGCTCCAAATTGTACGGGACCTACAATGCACTGAAACAAAAATAAGCGATGAAAAAATTCAAATTTACCATCCACGGGAATCTGTACGAGGTTGAGATCCTCGGCTTTGAGGAGAACATTGCCAAAGTGGAAGTCAACGGAACGCCTTATGATGTAGAGGTGCACAAGGACCTGAAAGTAAGCAAAACCCCGACCCTGGTCAGGGCTGAAGTCCCGAAACCATCCCCCAAAGAAAAAAGAATCCTGAAGGTGGCCAGTAAAACGACCAATGTCGCCATCAAGGCCCCGCTGCCCGGAACCATCATGCAGGTGCTTGTCAGGGAAGGCGATCCCGTGACGATCGGGCAGAAACTGCTGACGATGGAAGCGATGAAGATGGAGAACAACGTGCTTTCGGAAAAGGACGGCACGGTGCGGATCGTCCATGTAAAGCCCGGCGATACAGTGCTTCAGAATGATGTCTTGGTCGAGATCGATTAATCCCTGCCCCCATGAAACGATTCAATCCGATGCAGGGGATCACGCCTGCACACAGCAAACTGATCACCGTTTTCGGCGCCCTGTTCCTCATCTATGCGGTACAGACGATCTCGGGCAGCGCCCTGGAAGGGCTGCAGCGGTTCTGGTTGTTCACCGGGTTTGCCAATGCCACCTGGGGTCATGTTTTAATGATCATCATCGGGCTCGTTTTCATTTACCTGGCCATCCGGTACGAATATGAACCCCTGTTGCTGGTGCCGATCGGGACCGGGATCATCATCGGAAATATCCCGTTCTTCCTGGAAGGCCATCTCCAGATCGGGATCTACGAGAATGGGAGCGTGCTGAATTACCTCTATTTCGGGGTGCTCAAAGGGATTTACCCGCCCCTGATCTTTTTAGGGATTGGAGCCATGACCGATTTCTCCTCGTTGATTTCCAATCCCAAACTGATGCTCCTGGGGGCAGCTGCACAGCTGGGGATCTTCATGACTTTCCTCGGAGCGCTGTACCTGGGATTCCATGCGCCTGAGGCGGCGGCCATAGGCATCATCGGGGGAGCCGACGGTCCTACGGCCATATTCCTTTCCTCGCGCCTGGCCAACGGGATCAACGTGCTTGCCGACGGGACCACCGTAAAGAACCTGATCGGTCCTATAGCCATCGCCGCCTATTCCTACATGGCGCTGGTTCCGGTGATCCAGCCCCCGATCATGCGGCTGCTTACATCAAAAAAGGAACGCCTGATCCGGATGAAACCCCCACGGGCGGTATCCAGGCTGGAAAAGATCCTGTTCCCGATCATCGGACTGATCCTGACCACCTTTATCGCGCCCAGCGCCCTGCCCCTGCTGGGCATGCTCTTCTTCGGCAACATCCTGAAGGAATCGGGGGTCACCAAGCGCCTGGCGACGACAGCCAGCACCTCCCTGATCGATATCGTTACTATAGTCATCGGGCTTACGGTTGGCGCCTCCACGCAGGCTACGGTATTCCTCACCCGGGAATCGGTCATGATCTTCGGTCTCGGCGCCCTTTCGTTCATGTTTGCGACAGCCGGAGGCGTGATCTTTGCCAAGGTGATGAACCTGTTTCTTCCGAATGAAAACAAGATCAATCCGCTGATCGGTTCTGCGGGTGTTTCGGCCGTTCCCGACAGCGCCCGCGTTTCACAGATGGAAGGGTTGCGTGAGGATCCGACCAATCACCTGCTGATGCATGCCATGGCCCCCAATGTGGCCGGGGTAATCGGATCGGCCGTGGCTGCCGGGATCTTCCTGAGCTTCCTGTAAAAACTGACGATTTTTTCTGTATGTTTGGGACCACCAATCCCTGAACTATGGAAAACAATCCCGTAATCGAAATCCTGAAGCAGGCTATACTGCTGGAGAAAAGAGGCTTTGCATTTTATTCCAGCGTCGCGCACCAGGCTGCCGATCCTGAGATCCGCAAGGTCTTCCAGGTCATGGCCGATGAGGAGACCCTGCATGTGAAATTCCTCTCCGAACAGTTCGCATATTACGACAAGCACAAGACCTTCCTGAAGGTGGACCTTCCCGATTTCAACAGTGACGGCATCTCGAACCTTGTACTGACCGACGAGGTGAAGAATAAGATCTCGGCGGCAGGATTTGAGGCCGCTGCCATTTCAGCCGCCATAGACATGGAAAAGCGGGCGATCGAAGTCTACTCGGGCCAGGCGCAGCATGCGACGGACCTGGCCGAAAAGGAACTGTACAGCTGGCTCGCCGACTGGGAAAAGACCCACCTGAAAGTCCTGAATGACCTGGATAATGAGTTGAAGGAACGGATCTGGTTTGATAACCAGTTCTGGCCGTTCTAGATCGATGTGCGCATGGCTTCGACCGGATCCAGCCGGGAAGCCGAAAAAGCAGGAATAATCCCGGAAAAGAGCCCGATCGCTCCCGAGACCGCCACCCCGAGAAATATGTTTCCCGCCGTCAGGATCAGGTGGAAGGAGGTGGTATTGGATATGATGAGGACCAGCAGGAATACGATGATCAGTCCAAGGATCCCCCCGATCAGTGAAAGGAAGACCGCCTCGAACAGGAACTGGAGCAGGATGAAGTAGTTCTTGGCTCCAAGGGCCTTCTGGATCCCGATGATACTGGTGCGTTCCCTGACCGAGACGAACATGATATTGGCGATCCCGAAACCTCCCACCAGCAAAGAAAATCCGCCGATGATCCAGCCGACAATGGCGATGGTGCTGAACAATGAATCGAAGCCTTTGGTGATGATATCGGTTTCGTTGATGGAGAAATTATCCTCGGCGGACGGCTTGAGTTTCCGGATCGACCGCATGATCCCGGTCAGCTCGTCTTTCAGTTCTTCATTTGAAACGAGCGGCTTGGCCTTGACCATGATGGTTGCGTCCATATTGCGCATGTCGATCAGGGTCTTGAAATAATTGACGGGGATCAGAACCGCCTTATCATTGGAATTCCCGAACATGTCCTCCCCTTCCTTCTTGATCACGCCGATCACTTCGACGTTCCGTCCCATCATTTTGAACTTCTGTCCGACCGGTTCTGTATTGCTGAACAGGTTCTCGGCAACCTCCGAGCCGATGATGGCCACATTCCTTCCATCGGCCGATTCAGTGGGGCTGAAATAGCGGCCGTCGCTGATTTCGAATGACCAAACCTTGTCAAACTCGTAGGAAACACCGGAAATGCTGACGCTTTCCATGTAATTGTCCTTATACTTCAAGGTCTTGTTCACCCCGGCCATGATCGCGACCGTTTCCGCCAGGTTGCTTCGCTTCTGGATTTCCCGCATATCCTCAATACTGGCTTCCGGCCGTTGGTAATATTTCCACCAGGGGTAATCGCCTCCCATGGACCAGGGCCATTTCTGGATGTACAGGACATTGCTTCCCAGGGACTCGATGTTGGTGCGGATGGCGATCTCCATCGAATCGAAAATGGTAAAGACAGAAATGATGCAGAATATCCCGATCGTAATGCCAAGCAGCGAAAGGAGGGTTCGGACTTTGTTTACAACGATGGCCTGGAAGGCGAAAATATAGCTTTCACGCACCAGACGAAACAGAAGGATCATGATTTGAGTTTTTCCGGAATATGTGTAAAAGTACTACTTTTGTGAACGCTGCAAAAAATAAAATTGGTATGGTCAACCAGGTGAAAATCAAATCAGCCCTGATATCTGTCTATTCGAAAGACGGGATCGAGGACTTGGCAAGATTCCTTGAAAAACTGAACGTACAGATCCTGTCGACAGGCGGGACTTTTGATTTCCTGAAAAGCAAAGGGATCGCCGCCACTTCCATCGAAGAGATCACCACCTACCCTTCCATCCTGGGCGGCCGTGTAAAAACATTGCATCCAAAGATCTTCGGAGGGATCCTGTGGCGCAGGGACCAGCTGAAGGATGTTGACGACGTCCAGAAATATGATATTCCTTCTGTTGACCTTGTGGTGGTGGATCTTTACCCCTTCGAAAAAACGGTAGCTTCGTCGGACAGCGAGGATGAGATCATCGAAAAGATCGATATCGGGGGCATCTCCCTGATCCGGGCGGCCGCGAAAAATTTCAGGCATGTCATGGTCGTTCCCGCGGCCGAATTCTACAAGCCCCTGATCGAGATCCTGGCTGAAAAGAACGGGTATACCTCCCTGGAGGACCGCAGGCGGTTCGCCGCTTATGCGTTTAATGTCTCATCGCATTACGATACGCATATCTTCGGTTATTTCAACAGGCGTGAAAACCTGCCGGCATTCAAACAGAGCATCCTCGCCCATTACCCGATGCGCTACGGCGAGAACCCGCACCAGAAAGCGCTGTTTTATGGCGACCTGTCGCAAGTGTTCACCCAACTTCACGGCAAGGAACTCTCCTTCAACAACCTGGTGGATGTAGATTCAGCGATCAGCCTGATCCGGGAATTCGATGAACCCACCGTCGCCGTGATCAAGCATACCAATCCCTGCGGTTTGGCCTCGCGCGGAACGATCCGCCAGGCCTGGATCGACGCACTGGCCTGCGATCCCGTTTCCGCCTATGGGGGCATCATCGCGGCCAACCGCAAAATCGACCTGGATACGGCCGAAGAGATCAACAAGCTCTTTTTCGAGATCATCATCGCCGACGGCTATGAAAATAACGTGCTGGAACTCCTTAAGTCAAAGAAAAATAGAATAATTTTGCAAAAAAATTCGTTCTCGTTCTCTGACAAACAGTTCAAATCGATCCTGAACGGAGTCCTCGAACAGGAGAAAGACCTTAAAACCGAAGATGAAAAGGATTTTCAGCTGATGACCGTGAACCAGCCAACGGCAGCAGAGGTGATCGACCTGCTGTTTGCCAACAAAGCAGTCAAACATCTGAAATCCAATACGATCGTGTTAGCCAAAGGAAAACAGCTCATTGGTTGCGGCATGGGACAGACCTCCCGTGTCGATGCCCTGAAGCAAGCGATCCTGAAAGCCCGTACCTTCGGATTCGATACCACGGGAGCCGTAATGGCTTCCGACGCCTTTTTCCCCTTTGCCGACAGTGTTGAGATCGCTCATGAAGCCGGGATCCGGGCTGTGATCGAACCCGGCGGGTCGATCCGGGATGCCGATTCGATTAAATTTTGCGATGAACATGATATGTCAATGGTTTTCACGGGAGTGAGGCATTTTAAACACTAACAAACAACTGCCATGGGATTATTCACGAAAGAGATAGCCATTGACCTCGGCACGGCCAATACGATCATAATTTTTAACGACAAGGTGGTCGTGGATGAGCCTTCCATTGTAGCGATCGAACGGGCTACCGGGAAGATCCTGGCCGTTGGGAAAAAGGCCCAGATGATGCATGGCAAGACCCATGAAAACATCAAGACCATCCGTCCGCTGAGAGGAGGCGTCATCGCCGATTTCCAGGCCGCCGAATACATGATCCGGGAGATGATCCGTATGATCGAGGTCCGGAAGACCTGGTTCCCTCCTGCCCTGAAAATGGTCATCTGCATTCCTTCGGGCATCACGGAAGTGGAAGAACGCGCCGTCAAGGATTCAGCGGAGCAGGCGGGTGCCAAAGAGGTTCGCCTCATCCACGAGCCGATGGCTGCGGCGATCGGGATCGGCATTGACGTACTGGAGCCCATCGGCAACATGGTGATCGACATTGGGGGTGGCACCAGCGAGATCGCCGTGATCGCCCTCGGGGGGATCGTCAACAGCCGTTCCATCCGGATCGCCGGTGACGAATTCAACTCCGATATCGAGGAGTACATGCGCAAGCAGCACAACATCAACGTCGGAGAGCGCACAGCCGAACGGATCAAGATCGAGGTGGGAGCCGCCCTGCCTGATATCGACAATCCTCCGCCCGAATATGCCGTTCATGGCCGTGACCTGCTTACCGGCATTCCCAAGGAGGTGATCGTCAACCATGCCGAGATCGCCCATGCCCTCGACAAATCCATCGCAAAGATCGAAGCAGCCGTGTTGAACGCGCTGGAAATGACCCCGCCCGAACTGGCTTCCGACATCTATGAAACGGGTATCTACCTCACCGGCGGCGGAGCCTTGCTGAGAGGCCTGGACAAGCGCCTCAACATGAAAACCAAACTGAATGTACATGTAGCCGAAGACCCCCTGCGTGCCGTGGCGCGCGGAACCGGCATCGCCCTGAAGAACTTCGATAAGTTCACCTTCCTGATCAAATAACCTGAAGAGGCATGCGGAACCTGTACCTGTTTTTCCGGAAGCATTATTTTTATTTCCTCTTTCTGCTTCTGGAAACGGTTTCGCTGGTCCTCCTGTTCCGTTACAACGAATTCCAGAATGCAGCCGTCTACACTGCGTCGGAGCAGCTTGCCGGTTCCGTGGCAAGCCTGACCCGGAACATCACCGAATACTTCTCCCTGAAAAGCACAAACAGGGTCCTGACGGAAGAGATCGCGCTGTTGCAATCCAGGATGCCGGAGGCATTCTACAAGGCCGACACGAACATCTTTTACGTGAGCGACACGATGTACAGGTCGGAATACCGCTATATCGCCGCCCGGGTGATCAGCAATACCACCAACAAGCGGAACAATTTCATCATGATCAACAAAGGGAGCCTGCATGGCGTGCAGAACCACATGGGAGTGATCATCGGGAACCGCCTGGTAGGACAGGTTGTCGGGGTTTCGCGCCATTTCAGCTGGGTGATGTCACTGCTGAACAAGGACAGCCGGATATCGGCCAAGTTCAAGAAGAATAACCAGCTGGTGAATGTGGAATGGAACGGGGGCAGTTACCGGATCGGTTCGGTCCGGGAGATCCCCAAGCATTTTGCGATCGTTCCGGGAGATACGATCATTACCAGCGGCAATTCGGAGATCTTCCCGGAAGGGATCCTGGTGGGGACCATACGGGATTTCACCGTCCTGCCCGACGAGAACTTCAACACCGCCCGCCTGCTGTTTTCAACCGACTTCAACAGCCTGGGTTACGTGGAGGTGGTGATTGACCTGATGAGAAAGGAAAAGGAGGATTTAAAAGCTTCGTTTCAGTCCAAATGACGGTTCGCAACATCATACGGTTTGTCGTCCTGGTCCTGATCCAGGTCCTGATCCTGAACCACATTTCGCTGGGCGGATACATCAATCCCTACCTGTACGTGCTGTTCATCCTGTGGCTTCCGTTCCACACCGACCGCTGGCTCCTCCTGATATCGGCGTTCCTTCTCGGTTTCTCGGCCGACATCTTCACCAATACCATCGGGCTGAATGCGGCAGCTTCCGTAGCCATGGCCTTTGCCCGGCCATTCGTCATCACCATGATCTCAACGGGAACGGAATTTGAACCCGGATCACGCCCCTCAATTCGCGGCCAGGGGATCCGCTGGTTCTTCTCCTACTCCGTTACCCTGGTGCTGATCCACCACTTCGTCCTGTTCTACCTCGAAGTGTTCCGGTTCAGCGAATTCTTCTCAACGTTGCTCAGGGTCATGCTGAGTTCTGTCTTCACCCTCGGCCTTGTCTTTCTATCCGAATACCTGACCATCAAGAAAAAATAAACCCGCAGTTCGTCTTTCCTACCTGCCGGCCGGCAGGCGTCTCTTGTAATCCGAAATTAAAAAAGAGGCCTTCATGGCCTCTTTTTCCGAGGTATCGAGCGGAGTCGAACCGCTGTACGAGGTTTTGCAGACCTCTGCCTGACCACTCGGCCACGATACCGTTTAAGGGAGTGCAAAGATAGGAAAAAATTCAATCTCCTAACATGCAGCAGACCTGGCGCACCTTTCCGCCAACCGGCGGATTGACCTTGCTGATGCAGACTTTTATTCCTGTGACCCCCGGGAAGGCATTCGCAACGGCCTTCAGGATCCTTCCGGCCACATGTTCCATCAGGTAGGATTTCTTCTCCATCTCCTCCCTGACAATACGGTAGACTTCCTGGTAATTGACGGCATCCGAAAGATGATCGCTCGTTTCGGCACCGGTGGAATCATAATCGAATTCCAGGTCAACCAGGAAGTGGGTGCCGATGATCTGCTCTTCATCAAAGCAGCCGTGATAAGCAAAGAATTCCATTCCTTCAAGCCGGATCTTTCCCATGTTCAGCTATCGCTTTATGACCCCGAATGTACTCATTTACCGGATTCCCCGGACATCCGAACCGGGAAAAATCACTAATTTTGCAGCCGTCAGGAAAATCACGTTATGCCAAACGAAGAGAAAACACCACGTTCCCTCAATTTCATTGAAGAGATCATCGAGGAGGATATCCGGAACCATGTCAACGATGCCAGGGTGCATACGCGATTCCCGCCGGAACCGAACGGATACCTGCATATCGGGCACGCCAAGTCGATCTGTCTCAATTTCGGACTGGCCAAGAAATATAACGGACTGACCAACCTGCGTTTCGACGATACCAACCCGGTCAAGGAAGATATCGAATATGTTGATTCCATTATGGAAGACGTGCGGTGGCTCGGCTTCGACTGGGAGGACCGGTTGTTCTATGCTTCCGACTATTTCGAACAACTTTATGAATATGCCGTCATCCTGATCCGGAAGGGAAAAGCGTATGTATGCGATATGACGGCGGAAGAGATCAGCGAGACCCGCGGAACACCCACCCGGCCGGGGAAAGAAAGCCCTTACCGGGACCGCAGCGCAGAGGAGAACCTTGACCTGTTCGCGCGGATGCGGACCGGTGAATTCCCCGACGGCACCAGGGTTCTCCGGGCCAAGATCGACATGGCTTCCCCCAATATGCATATGCGGGATCCGATACTCTACCGGATCATACACGCTTCACATCACCGGACCGGAGATGCCTGGTGCATCTACCCAATGTATGATTTTGCCCACGGACAGTCCGATTCCATCGAGCAGATTACCCATTCCATCTGCACGCTGGAATTCGAAGTGCATCGTCCGCTTTACGACTGGCTGATCCGTGAGATCGGCATCTATGCACCCCGACAGATCGAGTTTGCCCGCCTTAATATGAGCTACACGGTCATGAGCAAGCGCAAACTGCTCGAACTGGTGCAAAAAGGGTTTGTGAATGGCTGGGACGATCCCCGCATGCCGACCATCTGCGGACTCCGCCGGAGGGGTTATACACCGGAATCGATCCGTAATTTTGCCGAGACCATCGGGGTGGCCAAACGTGATAACGTTATCGATGTCAGCCTGTTGGAGCATTGTATCCGGGAAGATCTGAACAAGCGGGCCAACCGGTTGATGGCCGTGCTCAACCCGGTCAGGGTGGTCCTTGAGAATTATCCCGACGACCTGGTGGAGGAGATGGAAGCCGTGAACAACCCGGAGGACGAAACCAAAGGGAAACGAAGCGTTCCCTTCTCAAAAGTCCTTTACATCGAGCGGGAGGACTTCATGGAGGATCCCCCGAACAAGTTTTTCCGGCTCGCTCCCGGCCGGGAAGTCCGGCTGCGGTCTGCCTATATCATCCGGTGCGAACGGGTCGTCAGGGATCCGGAAACCGGCCTGATCCGCGAGATCATCTGCACATACGATCCCAACACCCGCAGCGGCATGCCCGACAGCAACCGCAAGGTCAAAGGAACCCTTCACTGGGTATCGGCGCGACATGCGGTCAACGCAGAAGTGCGGCTTTACGACCGGCTGTTCCTCACCGAGAATCCTGACGATGCCGAAGAGGGGAAAACATATATCGACTACCTGAATCCCGATTCGCTCAGGATCGTCACAGCCCTGGTCGAGCCTGCAGCCGCCGGGGTAGTTCCCGGGGACAAATTCCAGTTCGAACGGATCGGATATTTCTCTGTGGATAAGGATTCTGGCGCGAATAACCTAATTTTCAACCGGGTGGTTGCCTTGAAGGATTCGTGGGCCAAAACCGAAAAAGATCGTTAAAAGTTTGACATTTTTGTTAAAGTGCATTAATTTTGCACCCAGATTGTCCGATGGTGTAACTGGCAACACGACTGACTCTGGATCAGTAAAGTCTAGGTTCGAGCCCTAGTCGGACAACAAAAAAGAGGGCGGCTCAAATGTTGAGATGCCCTCTCTTTTTTGGTTTCTTTTTAGTTTCAAATCCTGGCCAGACGGTCAAGCCCTGATTTAACCCGGGAAAGAAATTCCTCCTTCCCGATCAGTTCCGCAATCTCCATCATGCCAGGCCCCTGGGTGCTTCCAACCACCAGGATACGCAGCGGAGTCATCAGCTGGCCGGTCCTGATGCCGTTCCGGGTAACAAAATCCTGTACAAGAGTGTGGATATGATCCTGAGTCCAAACGGTTACGGAAGCAGCCTCACCGGCAAACGAACGGATCAGGGCCGGTGTTTCCGGGGACCATACTTTTTTAACGGCCTGTTCGTCATATTTTTCCGGAGCGCGGAACAAGAACCAGGAATTTGCCCAAAGATCCGGGATGAGGAAGGCCCGCTCCCGTACCAGTCCGCACACTTTTTTCACATAAGCCGGGTCTGCTTTCACGCCATTCTTTTCGAGGTCGGCCTGCATGCATAAGGCTAATTGTTCGGTGCTCATGGCCTGTAGATACTGGTGGTTGAACCATTTGGCCTTCTCCCAGTCGAATTTGGCTCCCGATTTCCCGATCCGTTCAATCGAAAACAGGGAGATCAGTTCCTCCAGGTCCATCAGCTCCTTGTCATGGCCCGGATTCCAGCCCAGCAGGGCCAGCATGTTGATAAATGCTTCCGGCAGAAACCCATAATCGTTATAACCACGCGAAGTTTCATGTGATACCGGATCGGTCCATTCAAGAGGAAAAACCGGGAATCCCAGCCGGTCGCCATCGCGTTTGCTAAGCTTCCCGTTGCCATCGGGTTTCAGGATCAGGGGCAGATGGGCAAAATAGGGCATGCTCTCCTCCCATCCGAACGACCGGTACAGAAGCACATGCAAAGGCGCCGATGGAAGCCATACTTCCCCCCGGATGACGTGGCTGATCTCCATCAGGTGGTCGTCGACCACATTGGCCAAATGGTAGGTGGGGAGTCCGTCGGATTTGAACAGGATCTTATCATCGATATTCTCAGTATGAACTGCAATATCCCCCCGGATCAGGTCGGTAAACCGGATCACCTCCCCTGCAGGCACCTTCAGGCGGACTACATAAGGTTTCCCCGATGCCAGCCATTCCTCTGTCTGCCCGGGTTCCAGGGTGAGGGAGTTGTTCATGTCCATCCGGCTTCTGCAATCATACTGAAAGGTGATGTTCTTCGCTTTCAGCTCTTCCCTCCGCGCATTGAGCTCTTCTTCAGTATCAAAGGCGTAATAAGCATCACCGCTCAGGATCAGGCGCTGTATGTGCTCCCTGTAGATCTCCGTACGTTCCGACTGACGGTAAGGGGCGAACGGCCCCCCTTTGACCACGTCCTCATCAAACCGGATCCCGCACCATTCGAACGATTCGATGATATACGCCTCGGCGGTGGGTACGAACCGGGAACGGTCGGTATCCTCGATCCGGAGGATCATTTTGCCGCCGTGTCGGCGGGCAAACAGGTAATTGTACAATGCTGTGCGAACGCCGCCCAGGTGAAGCGGACCCGTTGGACTCGGTGCAAACCGGACTCGTACATGTTGCCTGTTCATGGCTGCGGATTAGAATTTATATTCGATCCTCGGGATAATAAAGTCCAAAGCTCTCCGGATGGATGATTCGACACTGCTGTTTTCGGTATCGATCACGAGATCTGCATGGGCAGGAACTTCATACGGTGCGTCAATCCCTGTGAATTCCCTGATCAGGCCGGCACGCGCCTTGGCATAAAGCCCCTTGACATCGCGCTTCTCACAGACTTCCAGGGGGGCTTTGACAAACACTTCAATGAAATTGTCGGGTCCGATGATCTCCCGCGCCATGCCACGGATCTCATGTGTTGGACTGATGAAGCAGTTGATCGTAATAATCCCCGACAGGACAAAAAGCCGGTTCACCTCGGCGATCCTCCGGATGTTCTCCGTACGGTCCTCCGGACTGAACGTCAGGTCTTTGTTAAGGCCGGTCCGCACATCGTCCCCGTCCAGCAACTTGACGAAATATCCCTTTTCGAAAAGCTCTTTCTCGAGGCCAAGTGCGATGGTCGTCTTGCCCGCACCGGAAAGACCTGTCATCCATATGGTTTTTGAATGCTGCCTGAAACGCTGTTCTTTCTCTTCGCGGCTCATCCGGTTCGTGTAGAAGGTATCAGTTCTCATCTGTCAATACTCTAAGTGTCTGCAAAAATAGGCTTTTTCGTAAATTAGCAGCCGTAAAATATACCATACGGTTTACACGTTTTCTGACAGAAAGCTATTTACATGGACCCCAAAGGAAAGATCTTAACCGACAAGCTTGATGAATTCATCCGGAAATACTACAGGAACCGGATGATCAGGGGGACGGTCATGACTGTCGGCTTCCTTTCCGGAGGGTACCTGCTGCTGGATTTCCTCGAATATATATTCCGGTTCGGCCCCCTGTTCCGCCTGGTTCTGTTCTATTCATACCTCCTGTTCTCCGTTGCTCTCATTGCCTGGTATATTGTCATTCCCCTGCTGAAGATCAACCGGATCGGGAAAACGATCACCTATGACCATGCAGCCCGGATCATCGGGAGCCATTTCCCCGAGATCTCAGATAAATTACTGAACACACTCCAGTTGCTAAGGCAGGAAGAGGTTTCAGCCGGCAACCTGTCGCTGCTGGTGGCGGGGATCGATCAGAAAATCCGGTTGATGAAGCCATTCCGGTTCGACCGCGTGATCGATCTCCGGAAGAATGTAAAATATCTCAAATACGCACTTCCGCCCCTGCTGGTCATCCTGACCGGCATCATTGTCGCCCCTTCGGTCGTTTCCGTCCCGGCAAGCCGCATCGTTCGCTACAACACAACCTTTCTGCCGGAACTCCCCTACTCATTCAGGATCCTGAACGACAAACTGGAAGTCCTTCAGCAGGGGGACTTTGAACTCCGGATCGCATGTTCGGGCGAAGAGATCCCGGCCGAAGCCTTTATCCGGACCGATGGGATCACTTACAAAATGCAGAAAGGGAAAGGATACATATTCAGCTACCTTTTCCGGTCGCTGCAGAAAGACCTTGTCTTTGTCATTACAGCGGGGGATCTCACGTCGGCCCCGTTGACCCTGCGTGTCATTCCCCGGCCGGTCATCCTAGGATTTGAAACCCGCCTGGAGTATCCTGCGTATATCCGTAGAGGCAATGAAACACTGGAGAATACAGGTGACCTAAATATACCGGAAGGAACTCTTGTGACCTGGAACCTGGACACGAAAGATGCGGACCGCGTATGGCTCGGCTTTGACGACGGGAGGGTCCTCCTCAAGCCGCCGGCAGGGAGCAGGATGAGTTATACGAAACGGCTGACCGCCCCGGGGCAATACTCCATGGTCCCCCAGAATGCCTTTGCCGCCCCGTCCGATTCCATGGTGTTCAGAATCAATGTTATAGCTGATGCGTACCCCTCCATCTATGTCCAGGAATCCGGTGACTCCGCCATGTCATACAACACGTTTTTCACCGGGACCATCAAGGATGATTATGGATTCACCAGGCTGCTCTTCCATTACGAGATCCGGAACGCGGGGGACACGGCTGTCCTCTCAAGAAATGCCGTGCCGGTCGAGATCGACCGGATGCTCAACAGTCAGGTATTTTTCCATGTGTGGGATCCCGGGCAGTTATTTACCGGGAACGGGGAGGAGATCAGGTATTATTTCGAAGTATTCGACAATGACGGCATCCACGGGCCCAAGGCGACCCGATCGGATGTCAGGATGATCAAGACTCTGACCGTGGAAGAAATTGCCTCACAGACGACGGAAAACAACAGGAATATCGTCAATGACCTGGAGAGCAGTCTGAAAGAATCAGAATCGGCCAGGAAAAGCCTGGATGACCTGAACCGCAAGATGATCGAGAAAAGCACGCTGAATTTCCAGGAAAGGAAACAACTGGAAGATATCATTAAAGCTGCAGAGAAACTCGATCGGACAGTCGAAGAGGTCAAACAGAAAAACGACGAGAATATTCGCAACAGTTCAAGCTACCTGCAGAGCAGCCAGAACATCCTGGAGAAGCAAAAAAGGCTGAACGAGCTGATGAATGAACTGATGACCGACGAGATGAAAAAACTGATGAAGGACATCAGGGATATGCTGGACCAGGTTGACAAGAAAAAGCTGGCTGAAACGATCGACAAGCTGAAAAAATCGCAACAGGACATCGAGCAGCAACTGGATAGAAATCTTCAGTTGTTCAAACAGTTAGAGTTTGACATGAAGCTTGAGGAAACGATCCGGTCCTTGCGGCAGATTGCCGGGCAGCAGGACAAACTCGCAGAAAAGAGCAGTGCCGATCCGACTCAGCCCAATGAAGAACTTTCCAAGGAGCAGGAGCAGGTCAGGGACAGCTACGATTCGATCAAACGGGAGATCGGTTCACTCATTGAACAGCAAAAAGAACTGGAAAATCCGATCGCACTGGAAAAAACGAAAGCACTTCAGGACAGTATCAGCAAAAACCTGAAGAAGTCGGGAGAAATGCTGAAGGAGGGCGACCGGAAAAAGGCCTCCGGAAGCCAGAAGAAATCAGCCGGGCAGATGAACCAGCTGGCCGATCAGATGGAACAGCTGGCCAATGATGCCGAACTGGAACAAAACGGGGAAGATGCGGCCCAGATCCGGATGATCCTGGAAAGCTTGCTGAGAATGTCGTTCGAACAGGAGAACCTGATCGGGGTGACCGCTTCCACCAACCGGAACGATCCGAAATTCCAGGAGGTGATCTACCGGCAAAAGGAGGTGAAGGACAAGTTGAAAAGCGTGGAAGATTCACTGATTCAGATCAGCCGTAGGCAATTTGCCATCGCCCCTGTCATTAACCGGGAGATCCATGAGATCAATACCGACCTGGAAGAGATCATCACGGCCCTGAACAATAGAAACATTCCCATTGCGCAATCCAAGCAGCAGTTTGCCATGACCTCGATCAATAACCTGGCACTGCTGCTGGACGAAGCCCTGAAGCAGATGAACGAAAACGCGCAAAGCATGATGAAGGGGTCGGGCCAGAAGCTCTGCAAAAAACCCTCGAGCAGTGGCGGAACACAACAGATCAGGGGGATCAAGGAGATGCAGCAGAGGATGACGGATCAGCTGAAAAAGCTGAAGGAGGGAATGGAAAAGCAGGGGAAAGAGCAACAGGGTCAGAAGAAGCAGGGACAGGGATCGATGAGCGAACAAGCCGCCCGGTTGGCTGCCGAGCAGGAGGCGATCCGGAATGCGATGCAGAAATATAAGGAATCTCTGGAAGAACAAGGTATTAAAGACGGTGGAAATGCCGCCAATGCGGCAGAAGAAATGGATCAGATCCAAAGGGACCTGATCAACAAACAAATTTCACAGGCCACGCTGATGCGGCAGCAGAAAATCATGACCCGTCTGCTGGAATCTGAAAAGGCGGAAATGGAACGTGAGATGCAAGAAAAGAGAGAATCACGAGAACAAAAAGAGCAAAAGTATCGTAACTTTACTGGAGATTTTAAGTATAATAATTTGAAATCCGGAGGGAAAGAGATGATCGAGTACAAAAGTGCTCCATTGAATCTTTTTTACAGGAACAGAGTTAACAATTATTTGATTAAAATCGGCCAGTAACTATGAACAAACCTATTGCTGAAATTCGAATCACTGGTGAAGAACAGCTTTACCGCGCTGAACGGTTGATCGAGGAAACATGTGATTACTATCATGTCGGAAACGAATATTTTGCCAATGTAATGCTTGGGACAACCGAGGCTATCCGGTTGATCCTAAATAAAATGCATAGTACGGGTGAGCATCTGACCGTAACTGCTGAAAAAAACCACAAAGGACTACATTTCATACTAAAGGGCGGAATCTCAAAGGATGCTGTCAGCATGCTTAAAGATCCGCTGGATAAAGCCATCGAGAGTGAGAAGCTTTCCCGTGAGTTATTCATTATTAGGTCTTTAGCTGACGAAACGAAAGTCACCGAGGACGGTTTGGAAATACATCTCGTATTCCGGATAACCTCTTTGGATGCCGAGCGTTCGCTAGGCAGGATCAATCAATTACAGGAATACTATAAACGGAAAGTAGTTAAAATAAAGAAAAACGATGGCTGAAACTATCCATTTCTTTGTAGAGAAAACCCCTTTTGCAATTCCTGGAAAACGTATTATCAGGAGGTGGCTTGAAAATGCTATCCGGGAAGAAGGTTGGGTTCCTGGGGCGATCAATTTCATCATCTGCAATGATGAATATTTGTTTAAAATGAACAAAAGATATCTGAAGCAGAAAATGCTGACGGATATCCTTACATTCCCAATGGCGGAGGACGGAAACACGGTAAGCGCCGATATTTATATCAGCATAGACCGGGTGAGGGACAATTCAAAAAAGTTTAAGGTACAGGTCAAAAAGGAATTAGCCAGGGTCATGATTCACGGGATCCTGCACCTCATGGGATATGATGACCACGAGGAAGAGGGGAAGAAAAAAATGAGGGAGAAAGAGGACTTGTATCTAATGGACCTGACCTTGTGGTAGACCAAACCAGAACATCCTTTTCCGCCAAAAGTCTGTAGCACTACCGTTTCCTTATTGTATAGTATTAAAATACAGTGAGATAGGAATTAATTTTAATTCTTATCTTTGCTGAATTGTTCCACGTGGAACCTGAACTGATGAGTCCAAATAACCGGTTTGACATCATTGTTGTAGGCGCCGGACATGCCGGATGTGAAGCTGCTGCAGCTGCTGCAACCTTAGGAGCAGAGACTCTATTGGTTACCATGAACATGACCAACATGGCCCAGATGTCCTGCAACCCTTCAATAGGAGGGATTGCGAAAGGACAAATTGTGCGGGAGATCGATGCGCTTGGCGGATACACAGGTATTGTATCGGACCGGACAATGATCCAATTCAGGATGCTTAATAAATCAAAAGGGCCGGCTATGTGGAGCCCACGGGCACAAAACGACCGACTGTTGTTTTCCGTGGAATGGAGGAATGTACTGGAGAATATTCCTAAGCTATCGTTCTGGCAGGATAGCGTGACCGACCTGATACTTGATGGAAAACAGGTTGTGGGAGTAGTGACCGCCATGGGAATGAAATTTCGCGCCAAAGCCATTGTGCTTGCCAACGGAACCTTCCTGAACGGAATCATACATATTGGAGAAAAGCAATTCGCTGGAGGACGAATAGGGGAGAGACCATCCAGGAATCTAACCGAAAATTTGATCTCGTATGGATTGGAAGCAAGCAGGATGAAAACCGGAACGCCGGTGAGAGTGGATGGACGTTCCCTGGATTTTACAAGAATGGAAGAACAACGGGGTGATGAAAAACCTGAGAAATTTTCATTCACGAAGACCCCCTTATTGAATAACCAAAGAAGCTGTTATTTAGCTTATACCAATGGGGAGGTTCACGACATTCTCAGAACGGGTTTTGAAAAATCCCCATTGTTCACTGGCCGGATTAAAGGAAGAGGCCCCAGGTATTGCCCCTCAATTGAAGATAAAATAGAACGTTTCGCTTCCCGGGAAAGGCACCAGCTGTTCATTGAACCGGAAGGATGGAATACGGTAGAGTATTATGTGAACGGGTTTTCATCATCACTACCTGAAGAGGTCCAGTTTAAAGCCTTGCGAAGGATCCAGGGTTTTGAACATGCGAAATTTTTCAGACCGGGATATGCCATAGAATACGATTATTTTCCGCCTTACCAGCTGAATTTTTCCCTGGAAACGAAAGTACTCGGGAACCTGTTTCTGGCCGGTCAGATCAACGGAACAACAGGGTATGAGGAAGCAGCGGCCCAAGGCCTGATGGCAGGGATCAATGCGTTCAGGAAAATTAATGGCTTGCCTGAGTTCGTCCTGAAGAGGTCAGAGGCTTATATCGGCGTGCTCATCGATGACCTGATCACGAAGGGAACCGATGAGCCTTACAGGATGTTTACCTCCAGGGCGGAGTACAGAATCCTCCTGAGGCAGGATAATGCGGACTTCCGGCTAACACCTCACGGATATCAACTTGGCCTTGCCGGAGAGGAACGGATGAAACAGGTCCAGGAGAAATACAAAAAGATTAACACAATAATCAGATTCCTGAAAGAGGAGAGCATAGCTCCTGATGAGATAAATCATCTTCTTCAAGAAAAACGGACTGCCCCGTTAAACCAAAAAATGAAACTGGACGGCATTTTATTGCGTCCGCAGATCACGCTTATGGACTTAGTAAACCATGTAAATAAGGTTGGAAATTTCATCAGCGAACTGGGAACTGATCTTGAGGAAGAGACAGGGGAGGCGGAGATCATGGTAAAATACGAGGGATATATTGACAAGGAGAGGGAAGTGGCCGATAAAATGACCCGCCTGGAAGATATCCCGATCCCTGTAGATTTTAATTTCCATGAAATCAAATCACTCTCGTCTGAGTCCAGGGAAAAACTGACCAGAGTCAGACCAGGGACGATCGGACAGGCTTCCCGTATAAGCGGAGTATCTCCTGCAGATATCTCCGTGTTGATCGTTTTTCTCGGAAGATGAATAATTGTTCCACGTGAAACATGTTCCAGATGCCAGACGAAAACATGCAGTGCCCGGTTTGCAACAATGAGAAATTTTCCAGGTATTTATCTGGTAAAGATTACTTTTTAACCGGGGAACCGTTCAACATTATTCAATGTGCAGCATGCGGTTTCCTGATGACCGAACCAGTCCCGCCCCCAGATGCGATTGGAAGATATTACGAATCGACTGAATATATCAGTCACGATGCAGAGGAGAAAAACCTGCTGACGTTCCTTTACCGCACAGCACGATTTTTTACCATAAGATCAAAATACAGGCAGTTTAAAAAATATTCTGCTGGTCCACGGCTTTTGGATATCGGATGCGGTACCGGTGAATTTCTGGGATTCTGCAAAAAGAAGGGGGCGTTGTGTTCAGGGATTGAACCCAACCCCAAAGCCCGCCGGGTTGCCTCGGAGAAATACGGATTGGAAATTAAAGACAAGATCTCATTCATGCATGAAGAAGAGAGATCATACGACTGCATAACCATGTGGCACGTGCTGGAACATGTTCATGACCTGAACGGCACCCTGACCCTGTTGAGAAAGACATTGAAGGAATCCGGCATCCTGATCCTGGCTTTGCCCAATCCGGGCTCGTGGGATGCCAAACATTACGGGGAGCATTGGGCAGCTTTTGACCTTCCAAGGCATCTTTACCATTTCCGGACCGAACATGTCGAAGCCCTTGCGAACAAATATGGATTTATCCTGAAAAAAATCCTGCCTCAATACCTGGACGCATTTTATATTTCCATGTTGAGCGAAAAATACAGGCATGGGAAAAAAGATCCACTCAGGGGAGTTATAAATGGAATCAGGTCGAACTTTACCGCTCCCAAACCTTCATTCGGATATTCCAGCCACATCTATATCCTTTCTGCTAATATTTCTTAATTTTAAGCGTTTAAAACGATCATTGGCCCCGGCTAAGGTTCCGGGTCAAACAAAGGAAGAAAATGCATCCAGGGGCCTTTAATTGAATTTGTTGTTATTGTCTGAATATCAAGTATTTAGATGAATTATCCCCGAATTTCGGTCCATTCTTACGGGATTCACTTTTTCCTGACGGCGTTAGGATTTTTTGCCCTGTTCTATCTGGCCCGGTTCATTGATGTCAGGAGAAACGATCCTGAGGTCATCCGGCAGCACATCCAAACGGTGTTAAATGAAAAAGAGTTGAAAGCGGAACAAGCGATCGCTCACCTGCTGGCCGGAAAACGGACAGACGAAACCAATGGCCCGGAACCTCGCACAGGCATCACCATTTTCCTTTACCGGAATGATACCCTGCAATCGTGGACCGGCAATGCCGTGCCGGGCCAGCCTGTGGTTCTCGCCGGCGGAGATCTGCGCGAACCTTCCGTACGGCTGGAAAACGGCTTCTACCGGGTCATCCGGAAAGACACGACAGATCTGACCGCCGTCGCTTTCATCCTGGTCTACCAGCAGTATCCTTTCCAGAACGATTACCTCGAGAATGGCATGCAGAAGGATTTCGGCGTTCCCAATAACATGCGGTTATCAACATATCATGGGAAGTATGATGTGAATGACGGGTCCGGCAGGTTTCTGTTTTCGTTTGTTCCGGCTGACCAACATCCGCCTGCGCGTTGGCCCGGGTTGCTGTTTCTCCTGTTCCTGGCCGGCTCGGCTTTCACGGTACTATTTGTTTACCGGCTGTACTGTTCGCTGGAAACGATCTTTCCCGGGCGTTGCCTGTTACTCCTTTCTTTCATTGCCGACCTGCTCATCCTGAGGGCTCTGCAACTCTGGATCCGATGGCCGCAGGCGCTTTATGAAACCTCCTTGTTCAGCCCCGATCATTATTTCGGCTCGGCGATCAGCCCTTCATTCGGTGACCTGATCGTGAATACACTGCTTCTCGTTGCAATGGCCCTGGTCATCTACAACAAATGGCCTCCCGCTGTAATACAAAGGCAGCTCGCGGGATTCAGGAAATACATCATCATCGGAGGTTCCGCGATCCTGGTAGCCATTGCGGCTGCGGAAGCGGTCCTGATCACCGGAACACTGGTGGAGGATTCAACCATCCCCATGAACCTGCAGAACCTGACCGGCCTGAACCTGTTGAGTATAGAGGGATTTGGCGTGATCGCCGGGCTTTACCTCACCCTGTATCTTTTTTCATCAGCCCTCTCGACAAGGATCTGGCAGTTGTTTGATCCCCGCAACGGCCGGCCCTTCCTGAAAACCTTTTCAGGCACCCTCGTGTTCATCATCCTGGCCGCCTTGCTGACCACGATCGTTTTGAACCGCTCAAATGCCAGGGTTGAAAAGGAAAACCGGAAGATGATCGCCATGAAACTGGCGGCGCGAAGGAATCCCGTTACCGAAGAGATGTTCGCTGAGACCGGTCGTAAAATAACCGGGGATTCTTTGCTCCAGGCGGGGCTGATCAGAGGTTCCGCAGGGAATCCTGATTCAACGGACCAGGCACTGGCCCGGTATATTACAAGTCATTTCTTCAACGGTTACTGGAATAATTTCTCCATCCAGGTAACCCTGTGCCGTCCCGGAAAGATGCTTCGGATCCAGCCCCAGGAGTATCTTGTCCCATGCAGCGATTACTTCAGTTCGATCCTCCGCGAGTTCGGAAAAACCACCTCATCACCCGGGCTCTGGTATCTTGATTACGGTTACGGCAATGAGAATTACCTCGCCAGGGTATCCCCGGCAGGCCCTGGCCCGGACATCTACATTGAATTCAGCCTGAAGCAGGCCTACAAGGACCTGGGATATCCCGAACTCCTTGTGGACCGTTCCGTTTCAGACCTTCCCGACCTTTCCGATTATTCCTACGGATATTACCAGGACGGGCAACTGGTGCGGCGGGTTGGTCAGTACGCCTACGGATTCGAGCTGGAGGCCATCTCAGATACAGCTGCCGGGTCGCACTTTTTCGACACGGATGAATACAACCACTACCTCTACCGGATCGACAGCGACAACGTGATGCTGATCGGCAAGCCGCATCCCACGTTGCTAAGCAGGATCTCCCCGTTTTCCTACCTGTTCATCTGGTTCTCCGTAATCGCGGTGGCCTGCTATTTCATGTTCCGGTTCGGACGCCTTCGCCGGCTGGTGACCGAATCCCTGAGGAACCGCCTGCAGGTGGCCTTCCTCGGCGTCATCCTGTCATCGTTCATCATCGTAGGGATCGTTGTGACCGTGTTCCTGGTCAGGCTCAACGCTGAAAAAGATAAGGAAAACCTCCTGGAACGGGCGCTTTCGATCCTCGTTGAAATGCAGCATAAATTCGGGAACACGGGCAACCTAGCCGATGTCCCTCAGGGAGAAATGTCGAATATGCTGGTCAAGTTCTCGAATGTATTTTTCTCCGATATCAATGTTTACGATCCCGGTGGAACGCTGGTCGCCTCTTCCCGGCCGCAGATTTTCGAAGAGGGGCTGATCTCCGGCCTGATGAACCCGGATGCCCTGGCCAGGTTGCGCTCAGGGGTCGAATCGATGATCGTTGCCAGGGAGCACATTGGCAGGCATCATTACTTGTCGGCTTACCTTCCCATGTACAACGACCGGAATGAGCGCACCGGTTATATCAATCTTCCCTATTTCTCACGTCAGGCCGAACTGAGGGGAGAGGTTTCCGCGTTCATGGTTGCCTTTATCAACATCTACGTCCTGTTTATTCTCACCGGGGTGATCATCGCCTTTATCATTGCGGGGTATCTCACGTCGCCGTTGAAAATGCTGGCGCAGAAGATCAGCAGGACGAGCCTGGGGAGCATGAACGAAAAGATCGACTGGACGCGCAACGACGAAGTGGGCAGGCTGGTGGCTGAGTACAACCGCATGCTGGATGAACTGCAGGATAGTGTGGAAAAACTGGCCGCCTCGGAACGGGAATCCGCGTGGCGGGAGATGGCCCGGCAGGTCGCCCATGAGATCAAGAATCCGCTGACCCCCATGAAGCTGAGCATACAGTACCTCGGGAAATCCTGGGATGAAGGAGCGCCGGACTGGGATCAGCGGCTGAAACGGTTCATCACCGCCATGGTCGAGCAGATCGACAGCCTGTCGAGCATTGCAACCGAATTTTCCGATTTTGCCAAGATGCCTCTTCCGGTGAATGAAAGACTGGAACTGAATGAAGTGATCCATACCGCACTGAGCCTTTACAAAGATGTTGCACCCGTAAAATTCAGTTTCCTGACGGACCACGCCGAGCGGTTTGCCTTCTGCGACCGCAAGCAATTGCTGCGTGTGCTGAACAACCTCCTGAACAATGCGATCCAGGCGATCGGGCAGGACCGGGACGGGGAGATCCTGATCAGCCTGTCCACCGCTGATGAGGCCCATGAGATCCGGATCACCGACAACGGTCCGGGGATTCCGCCGGACCAGTCGGACAAGATCTTTCATCCCAACTTCACTACGAAGAGCGGCGGGACAGGATTAGGTCTCGCGATCGTGAAGGAGATCATCACGGCCCAGGGCGGACGCATCAGTTTTACATCCGAACCGGATTCCGGAACGACATTTATCCTAATTTTGCCCGGCATTTCCTGATCAAGATGAAACGTTGCGTCACCTATGCGGTCCTGTTCATGGCTCTGGTTGCCGGTTGTGCCCGGGATGAAGGGTTCCAGGTCTATCACCGGTTTACCGACCATATCTGGTACCGGTTCAATATCCTGCAGTTTGAAATTCCAGTGCAGAAAACCGAAAAGCCCGTTAACCTCGTCTTTTTTGCACGTCATGACCGGGAATATCCGTTCGATTCGCTGGCGTTCAACCTGGTGATGAAGGTGCCCGGCGGCGGGGAACGCATCCGGGAGTGCCGCATCCGGGTAAAGGACACCAGGGGGAATTTCCTGGGCACATTCCAGGGGGATTCTTGTGAGATGACCTGCATGTTAGCCCGGGACATGCTGATCCCTTCGGATGGGGTCCTGACCGTGGAACTGGAAATCCTGGTCCCCAGGATGCGTACTACGGGGCTTTATGGCGTCGGGAT
>DAIRDK010000007.1:0-22061 GCA_036796175.1 Bacteroidales bacterium
TTTCATTGATCGCGGTCAGGGGAACTACTGTTTACGGAGCGAACAACTTTTTGGATAACGGCAATCAGACGGTCACCGATATGGCCACAGGGCTCATGTGGATGAAGGATGACAGCCAGTTGCCAATGAACTGGGAACAAGCCCTGGCATGGGCTCAACAAAAGAATACGGAGAACTATTGCGGCTACAGCGACTGGAGGCTCCCCAACACGAAGGAGCTTCAGAGCATCGTCGATTACACCCGTTCCCCCGGATCGACTAATTCCGCAGCCATCAATCCGGTTTTTACCTGCACGCCAATCACAAACGAAGCCGGTTATCCGGACTGGCCCTGGTTCTGGACCTCCACGACCCACCTGGGATTTGACGGCGTTTCCTATCATGGGGACTGGGGCGTGTATGTTTGCTTCGGGAGGGCGGCAGGCTGGATGAAACGACCCGGGAACAGCTATTATTCGTACGTGGATGTTCATGGTGCCGGCGCCCAGCGCAGTTCGCCGAAGAGCGGATCGTTCCTCGGGAATTACATGGGCGTTGATTCCCTTGGGAATCCCGTTTATGGCCTTGGACCCCAGGGAGACATCCTGCGGGTAAACAACTTTGTGAGGCTGGTCCGCGACTTTCAGGCGACAGGAACATACCATTCTCCCCGACCGGAATACAACCTGATGATCTATCCCAATCCTGCAAGCGAATTCATTACGATCATGCTGGATGACCTTCCAACCGGCCCTGCAGTGATAACAATCACGAACATCTTGGGAATGCCCATTCTTTCCGTAAACATCCGGGTTCCCGGCAGGATGACCATCGGATTCGAACAGTTCGGCAAGGGCCTCTACCAGGTCAGGATCAATTCCGGGAATTATCAGGCTTCCGGAAAGTTCCTGGTCAAATGACGCTCACATAAAAAAGCCCTGCCACAACCGGCAGGGCTTTTTCACTGCTTTTCAACCTCCCTTAATTACTGATTACAACTTTTCGCACAATACGCAGTGAAGCGCTTTGGATCTCCACCGTGTAAATCCCGTTCGGTGAAGGTCTCAGGTCGACGATGCGCTCAACTTTTCCTTTCACTTCAATATTCTTCATCTCCCTGATCATCACTCCAAGGTTGTTGTAAACGCGGATGTTAAATACCTGCATCATGGGAGATATCATCGTGACCGTGAACCGGCCGTCGTTCGGTATCGGCTTGATCGTGAAATTACCTGCCTGCTGAGGATCGATCCCGGCAATGATCACCATGATATGATTGGATTCTCCCGAAGAACATCCGTTGAGGGTGACCACGCTCCAGTATTCGCCGCTCTGGGTGCATTCATATTCCTGTCCGGTCGCCCCCGGTATGGCAGTTCCGTCCTTATACCACTGGTTCCCGGCCGGGGCATCGCTGGAGAGCATATATCCGCTTAGCGTGATCACGGGTGTCGGCGGGATCGGGTTAACGGTCACCGGGAAACTGGGTGAAACAACCCCATTTCCGCAACTGTTCGTACCTGTAACGGTGATGTCGCCCGATACGGCAGCAGCACTGAAATCAACAGTGATGCTGTTCGTATTTGCACCAGAGGCGATGGTTGCACCTGCCGGAACGGTCCAGGTATATCCGGTGGCATTGGCAATCGCGGGCACGCTGTAAGCCACACCGGCATCACCGACGCAGACTGACGCGTCCCCGGTGATTGCTCCTGCATCGGCCGGCAGCGGGGAAACGGTAACCGCCAACGGAGGTGACGTGGCGCCGTTGCCGCACAGGTTGTTGCCATATACGGTAATATCGCCTGATGTAGCATCGGTGGCAAAATTGACTGTGATCGAATTGGTCCACTCACCGGAGGCAATCGTAGCTCCCGGAGGCAGGGTCCAAACATAAGCCATGGCATCAGAAATCGGGGCGACCGAATAGGCAATCCCCATTGCACCGGCGCAAACGGTCCCTGCTCCGGTAATTGTACCAGCAGCACCTGGGACCGGGTCTACAGTCACCGGGTACACTGTCGGGGCAACCGCAGCACAACCTCCCGGCCCTGTGTAATTGACGCTGACGGACTGAGCTCCTGAACCGATCCAGTTTACTTGTAATTGGTTCGTTCCTTGTCCGTAAGTAATGGTTCCTCCCGCTGAAACGGTCCAAACATAATTGGTCATCCCAGGTTCTGTTGTATAATTATAATAACCTGAATTGACACACATCGAGGTGGGGCCAGAAATGGTCGGCACCGGACCGGCCACGATCGCGACAGCAAGTGAAGAGACAGGCCCGTTACCGCAGGCATCAACCCCGCAAACTGTTACATTCCCGGGAGTGGTACCGAAAGTGACGGTAATTGTATTGGTACCCGCACCGGCTGTAATGACAGCTCCTGCCGGGACGGTCCAGGAATAACTTGTTGCATTCAGGATGGGAGCCACAGAATAGACAAAGCCTTGGCCGTTTTCGCACACCGTTGCAGGTCCTGAGATCGGTCCCGGAATTCCCGGCATAGGGCAATCGACAGTTAAGCCCATATGATAAGAAGATGCATTTTCACCGGAATAAGCAAACGGGCATCCTCCCACCGACCAGATCCTTCGGATGTCGGTCAGGTTTGTAAAACAGGCACTGAATCCTGAGGCTCCGGGAGCCCCGCAATGCCCGACCTCTACGATCAGGCTTTGCGCCGGATCATAGGCGAAGGGTGAATCAAGATCAATGGTCAGCCAGGTACCTGCCGGTGCAGATAGTAACACCGAGGCACGGTAATAAACGGTAGTAAGCGGACCTGTATAGAAGCTTCCTGCTGTAAATGTAGTCATTACCGCTTGTCCCATTTTAACGGTAAAGTCGGTATAGGTCCAGGGCCCCAACGGGTAGGTATCAGCAATCCTGAATGAAATGCTGGTGATATTTCCTGCCGGAGCCAGAACCGGCTGGTTGAATTCTCCCGGAAGGTATAGCAGTTGAATATCTTTGCCCCCCGAAATGTTGAAGGGGAAAGAATTATTTGAACCATTCGTGTTGTAATTGTAATATAACGGGTCAGATATGAAAATCATGTCGTTTCCGTAAGAAGTTCCGGCGCTATTGGTTGCAACTACCCTGAAATGATAAAGCGTATTGGCAGTTAGGCCTGTGATGTCGGCGGAAACCGGAGTAACGCTGGAGCCGCCGATAGGGGACGGGACTCCGGGGACCGTAGTTCCGTATGAATCTGTTTGTCCATATTCAAAACTTACAGTCGTAGAAGAATTATTGGGATTGACGGTTCCGTTGAGCGTTGCAGAAAACGGGGTAATGTTTGTGGCTGCGGTTGTCACAACATCCGGCGGATCGCTGACAATGTTCAATCCCATATGGTAGACGGATGTATTTGGTCCGTAATAGGTAAATGGGCATCCCCCATTTGACCAATTCCTCCGGTTACCCGTCCCGGCAGTAAAACAGGCACTGTATCCAGTGGCCCCGGGAACACTGCACTGACCGACATCCACGATCAGACTCTGCGCCGGATCATAAAGGAAGGGTGAATCGAGGGTTATCGTCAACCAACCGCCAGCAGGCGCTGACAAGGATACCGATGCTCGGTAATAAACAGTTGTCATTGCGCCTGTATAAAATCCTCCGGCAGCAAATGATGTGATGGTCGACTGTCCCATCTTAATGGTGAAATCCGTGTAAGTCCACGGACCGAGAGCGTAAGAGTCAGCGATTCGGAATGATACACTGATAATGTTCCCTGCCGGAGCGGGTGTGGGCTGACTGAAATCCCCGGGCAGGTAGAGGAGCTGCACATCTTTCCCTCCTGCAATATTAAAGGGGAAAGAGTTGTTCGAACCGTTTGTATTGTAATTGTAATACTGTGGTTGTGCCTGCAATGCACTGCAAATCCCAACGATCAGAAACAGGACCGAAAGGCATACGCGTAAGGTTTTCATCATTTCTGGTTTTTGTTATTTACGGGTTTCCGAAAGATATGATACCCGTAAATATACAAAAACAGGAACGCGAAGGCAAGAAAAATGTTGAAAAATTGAATTTACTCGGCTGTTATGGTGAACTGCTTAGACTTCCGGCTCCCCTGTTCAGTAACCACCAGGGTGTAGATCCCCGGTTGTACCTTCCCCAGGTCGATCGTTCTGTTCATGCTTCCTGAAGATCCCGGAAATTCCTTTGTATATATCTTGATTCCCAGAATGTTATATATATCAAAGGAGACCGGTTGACCGGATAGTCCAGTTAAAGAAACCGTAAAACGGCCGTTGTTCGGTACCGGATAGATCCGGCACCCGGCCTGTTTCGTTTCCTCTACACCGGTAAACACCATGAGGATATGGTTGGATTCTTCGGAGGAGCATCCATCCAGGGTGACAACCGTCCAGTATTCTCCCGTCTGGCTAACGGTATATTCCTGTCCGGTCGCCCCTGGAATCGCTTCCCCATCCTGATACCACTGGTTCCCTTCAGGGGCGCTGCTTGTCAGCACCACGCCGCTGGAATCCACTACCGGAGTCGGGGGAATGGGGTTCACGGTCACCACGAGGCTTGATGAAGCCCCGTTCCCGCAAACGCTGTTGCCCATTACGGTAACACTTCCCGACGTGGCCACGGATGAATAGTCCACGGTGATCGTGTTGGTCCCTCCGCCCGATACAATAGTCGTTCCCGGCGGGGTCGTCCATACATATGTGTTGGCCCCCTGGATCGGAGCTACGCTATAAACGTGTCCCGTGGTATTGGCACAGAGGACGGTATCGCCTGTAACGGGACCTGCTGCCGCCGGTGTTTCACTCACAAACACGCTGACCAGGGATGGATTCGGAGCCTGGCATCCCCCGGAATTGGTATAATTCACAGTTACATTCTGCAGGCCGGTGCTGTCCCATTGCACTTCGATCGAGTTTGTGCCTGACCCGGATACGATGGTGCCCCCGGTGGATATCGTCCACAGGTAATTGGTCATGCCTGATTCGGTCGTATAATTGACCGTTCCGGTTCCCAGGCAGTAGGAGTTCGGTCCCGAGATCGTGGGTACAGGTACTGCGTTCACCGTGACGGCCAGTGTGGAGGAGGGGCCCGTGGTGCAGGAGTTGGTTCCTGCAACGGTCACATTGCCGGAGACGGCTGTTGAAGAAAAATCCACGGTGATCTGGTTGGTCCCTGCACCCGCAACGATCGTTGCACCGGTGGGGACAGTCCAGGTGTAGCTGGTCGCATACTGGATCGCTGGTGTGCTGTATGTCACTCCGGTCTGGCTCTGGCAAACAGTGGTCGGCCCGGTGATGGCTCCCGCAGGATCGGGAGGCTGGCAGGTGGTGAAGGTCATGTCCGATCCGTATGTTGTTCCTACCGAATTAACGCCAACGCAGCGGTAATGATAAGTCGTGACCGGCGTCAGACTTGTGAGGTTGGCATAAACAGGTGTCGGCAGGCCACCTGTGACCGTAGAAGGCGTCGCAGAAACCGTGTTGCCATAAGCTGCTGTGAGCCCCCAGTTGAAGGTTACCGTGGTGGTTGCCCCGTTGGCAGTGACCAACCCATTCAGCGTAGCCGTGGTTCCAACCACATTGGTTGCCGCCAGGGTAACCACGGTCGGGGCCAGAGGAACCTGGTTGGAGATCGTGATCAGCAGGCTGTCCATGACCGTGGGGTCCTGAACGGATACGGCTTTGGCATAGACTGTTCCGTCAGTCACCCCGGTCACGAGTCCACCCGTAGTGATGGTGGCCATCCCTGTAACAGGAACGATACTCCAGGTAACACTCTGGCTTGCCGAAGCGGGATAAACCGTTGCAACCATCTGCAAAGTACCTCCCGGTATTGTTATCGTTGCCGGGACACTCCCCTGGGTGGCCACGACCAATCCGATCAGTCCGCCGACCGAGATCCCCTGGGCATAGCCCATGTATTGAGTCCCCCTGTTTTCTGTCCAGGTCCCTGCACACCGGTTGGGTCCATCAGGGGTAAAACCGAACCTCATTTTGGGAGTCGACTGGGTGGCCGTAGTTGAACTGAGCTCAACCCGGTTGCCGGGCCATACGAAATTGCCGCTGCCGTTCAGGCGTGTCGCGTAGAGTTTATAATTTGCGTCTTCATTCATGAACATCGGCTGGTCGTTCACCAGCGCCAGGTCGCCGCACTGCCGGTCGCCGTTCGTACTGACGGCATACACGATCTTGGCATTGTCGGTAAACTGCCGTGCCCCGGTCGTTCGGAGGAACTTCTGGATATACACGCCGTATTGAGACTGGTTCGTGGTGCTGAAGGTGCAAACCGCCCAGACATAACCTGAAGAAGGCGACAGGTTGATGGCCGTCTCCATCTGGTAATAGTCATTTGTGCCGACATTCGTATTGAAATTCGATCCGTTCATGCCCCAGGGGATGGTGCCGCCCGGATTGATCCTTTGGAGAAATGAGTTAAACCGGAGCCCTACGGAACTATAATATCCGAAGAATGTCGTATCTGCCTGCCCTGCAATAGAGTAATACCTGACCGCGGCGGTGGTTTGGTCGCAGATCTGCAGCGGTGAATAGAGGGCCGTCCCGGAATTGTCGAACATCTGGGCATACAAAGTGGTTGAGATACCGGTACCCTGTTTTTGATACACCATCGTAAATTTCCCTGAGGTATTCGCGATCACCTGGCCACGGGTCGTTCCGACGCCTCCGACAGTGACTGCGATCGGGTTGGTCCAGGCCAGGGATCCCCCGGTGGTTATTTTTTGCAGGTTGAGGGTGTTGCCGGTTGTTGCAATCCAGGCCACGATCACTTCACCGGTACTCAGAACGGCAGGATAAGGTGCAAGCCCCTCGCCCAGTACAATCCCGCTTGAGCTCCACAAATGCGTACCGGCCTCAGAAATCTTGTAAACTACCGCCTGTGGGTTGCTCGTACGTAAATCCTGATTCGCGATGATCAGGTTATTGGAGGCATCCACACAAATATTGAACACCCATATGGATGACCCCGAGGGCTGGTTGCTGACCAGAACACCGTCCGGCCCGAGCAATTTGTACCCGTTCGCATCAAGGAGCTGAGCACGCATATCGTAATTTCCTCCGCTAAGCGCATAGAACGCGATCCAGGTCTTTCCGTCAGAAGTGGGAGCTGTCTCCATATCGGCAGCCTCCAGGCTGGATATCTGCAGGTTGACGGATGTATTCGTGTTCCATTGCGCCTTCCCGGTGCCGGTGATGAAGATGAACAACAGACCGAACAGGATCGCCGGAAACGCGATGCGCCATGACGAAGCGGTGGTTGCGGTAACAAAACGTTTCATTTTTTTTCGGTTTTTAAAATATTTCGTGTAAAGTTACCGTCCATCCGGTTATGTCTTATAAAAAACGCCATATCTATACTACGGCATTTCGGAAAGGTCATGCCAAAACACTACGGCATGACTATTTAACAATCTGGTATTAAGCCATTAAAACTGTGAAAGAAAATTCTGGATGTTTACGTCGGGGGCAAGTTCCATTTTTTTTCTGAGCCGGTTCCGGGCCGATTCCACGCTGCGGAGTTCCCTGAAGGTGATCGAAGCAATCTCTTTGGTGGAAAGCCCCAGCTTGAGCAGGGCACAGATCTTTTTATCATTGGTCGATAAATTCGGGAACGCACTGCTCAGGTTCTTCTCGAACGACTGGTGTACTTCTTCGAAATAAAGACGGAATTCCTCCCAGGCATTTCCGGAAGTGGATTGATTCAACTCCGAGATCATCTGACGGATCCGGTCCGATTTTTCTTTGTCCCGCGGGTTCAGACCGAGCAGGATCTGCTTCAGCTCTTCGGTGGTCTTGTATACGAATTCGTTATTGCGGGCCAGGTGCAGCGCATACGAGGTCAGCTGACGGTTCTTGTAATCCAGCTCCAGTTCCAGCGAATGTTCTTTGCCGAGCAACAGGTTCTTTTCCTGCTGATGCAGCAATTCGGCCTGTTCCATGATCTTCTGGTTCTTTTCCCGCTCTCTCCGGTTGTTCCTTCTCAGATTGAATATGAAATAGACAAAGAACAGAACGACGGCAACCGTTCCCGCGAGGATGATGCGTTGCCGCTGGATGGCCAGTTGCTGCAGGTTGATCTTCTGCTGCAGGATCTTGTTGTCCTTTTCCTTGTTGATGACCTCATAAACGGCCTGGATCTGTTCCAGTTTGGTCAGGCTGTTCAGGGCCTCCAGGGAATCATTCATCGCCACGACCCTTGCAAACAGCTCGTAGGCTTTTTTGTAATCGCGGGTCTTCTCGAAAAACCGTGCTGCAGAGCGGTAGACTTCCAGTTTGAGTGATGGGTTCTTCAGGCTTTCGGAAAGTTCAAGCGCCCGGTTCATGTAAAAACTGGCGGAATCATCGCGGTGCATCCGTTCGTACACGGATGAAACGGACAGGAAGGAGCTGGCCAGCGCGACCTGGAACGATTTCTTCTCCTGCAGGCTGGCCGCCTGTTGATAGTACGACAGGGCGACCTGGTAATTTCCGATGTCCTGGTACAGGTTCCCGATATTGGAATAGGCAATGCCGAGATCAAAAAAATCTTTGTCTATATCCAGCTGCCCCAGCGCGATCAGAGCATATTCCAGGGCCTTTCCGGGATTGCCTTTCCGGCTGTAAACCCCGGCCAGGTTGTTGTAGTTATTGAACAACTCGGCACGGATATTCAGCCGCGTGTTGATCTCGATGGCCTGGTTGAACAGTTCCTCTGCTTTCTTCAGGTCGTTCCGGGTGTAATACAGTTTGCCGATATTGTTAAATACTTTGGCTTTCCCGGCCTGGTTGTTGGTTTCATCACAGATCCTGAGGGAACTCATGTACATGGCCATGGCATCGTTCCATAACCCGGTTTCCTCGTAAATGGCCCCGATGACATTATCCAGTTTCGCGATCTTCTCCTGGTCGGCCGGTGTTTTGGGGGTTTTCGCCTCAAGCTCCAGCCTCTGGCTGTTGAAGATGTCGAGCGCCTGGGCATGATTTCCCTTTTCCAGAAACGCCAGCCCTGTTTTCCATTTCACCTGAAAAACCGTATCGGTATTAAGCGGGAACCCATGGGTGAAAAGGCAGCTTAACAGAAGGGTAACCGACAATCTCTTAATGTTCATGGAGAATGAATGACCGTCCGTTTTGTTTGATCTGAGGTTAATAGCAATACTTTACTGCATACCATACGGCAACGAACTCTTCGATGGTCAGCTTGCCGTCTATGGTGTATTCGATATCGGATGTGTACGTGGAAGTCTTGCTGTATACCCTGTTATCCCTGATGCTCGCAAGGATATCACTGGTGTAGGAAGAAGTGCCTTTGTAGATCCTGCCGTCCCTGATCGTAAATTCGATATCCGAAGTATAGGAGGAGATGCCCTGATACACTTTACCGTCACGTACGGTATAAATGACGTCCGACGTATAGTTCGAATTTCCTTTGCAGACCCTGTCCCCGGAAACATGACAGAGTATGTCGGAAGTGTACTGGGAGTTTTTTTTGTACACCTTTCCCTCCTCCACATTGCAGATCACATCGGAGGTATAGGTAGAAGTTCCCCTGAAGATTTTGACCTGTGCACGGGCTGAAGTGCTGGCCGCCAGGATGGAACAACACAGTATGATGATCCGTATCATGGAAGTGATCCTTTGGCCCTGTGAAGATATCATTAATAATGATTACTTTTATCGAAAAATCCGGACAAACCGATCATCTCATGAAAACTTGCAAACCAATCCTGACCTTCGCTCTCGTCCTGTCTGCCCTTATCGGCTCCGGACAACGTTACCACGAGTTCCTTGATGAATACCACTATGTCAAGGACATTGTCAACATCCCCGGAAGAAAAACGAATGATTATGCGGGAATACAGGGATCCCCTTACCTGAACAGCGATTTCTCCCAGGGGATCGTAGTGCTGAAGGATTCATCGGCGGCAAAGCTGCCCCTCAGGTACAACATCTATGCGAATGACATGGAATACATCCTGAACGATAACGCCCTTGCGATCGGCAATCCCTCGGCATTGAAATTCATCATCCTGGAGAATGCGATGTTCATTTACCTCTCCTATCCCGAAACCCGTGGTTATTTTGAGGTCCTTTCCGATGGTAAATGCCAGCTCCTGCTAAAGCGGAACGTGGAATTCCAGCCGCAGGAAGGGCCGAAACCCATCGAAGGGACGATCAAGCCTGCACAGTTCCGCCGCCTGCAGGATTCTTATTATATCGGCCTCAAAGGCTCCGAACCGGTTCAGATCAGGGGGACCAAAACACTCCTGAATGTCATGCAGGACCAGCGGGCGACTATGGAGAATTACATCAATTCCGAAAAACTGAAACGGGCATCAAAAGAGAACCTCATCAAGATCGTGGATCACTATAATGCACTGTGAGCGGTGAGCAGTGACCGTTGAGCAGCGGTTATTCCCCCCGAAATCTGGGTTTCCTTTTTTCATAGAATGCATTCAGCCCTTCCTGATAATCCTTGCTGGTTCCGGCTACCCTCCGGAGCATGTCGATGTGCTCGAAGGTTTGCGGGGAAAGGGGCATGGCATTGCCGAGGATATTCAGCTGTTCCTTGATGACGCGGATGCTGAGCGGCGAATTGGCAATGATCTTTTGAGCGATGTTCATCGTAAACGATTCGAGTTCCTCTGCCGGCAGGATATGATTCAGGATGCCCAGGGTCAGGGCCTTGTCGGCAGGGATCGGTTCGGCTGTGAAGAACATCTCTTTGGCCGTATGGGCCCCGATGATATCCAGGAACTGAAGGATCCCGGACGTATTGTAAGGGACGCCGATCCTGGCCGGGGTAATGGCAAAACAGGTGTCCTGGGTACCGATCACGATGTCACAGATAAACGCAACGTTGCAGGCGCCTCCCCAAATGCTCCCTTCCGCCATGGCGATCACAGGCGCAGGAAAATCCATGATGGTCCGGATCAGTTGCTGAAGCGGGTTGTCGAAAGCCAGCGGGTCGCTCCCATCGCGTGGCAGTTCATCGATACTGAAGCCGGCCGACCATACTTTCGCTCCCTTGTTGGCCCGGAGGACCACTACCCTGGCTTTCCGCAGCTGCATCTCATCCAGGGCATCGATCAGGTTGCACAGCATTTCGTGACTCAGGGCATTCCGCTTGGCATCATGGTTCATGGTGATCCAGCCGATCTGATCCCTGTATTCGGTAATTACCAGGCTCATGAGGCAATGTGTTGGTTTAACAATACAAATTAACTAGTTTTTCTTGTGCCGATAGTATATTTTTGCTGTTTCACAGTTTCTCCATTTCACTATTTCAGAACAAACACATGAACAGCACATGTTCCTTACCCCTGCGTACACTGGGCCGGTCCGACCTGTTGGTCACTCCGATCGGGCTGGGATGCTGGCAATTCAGCCACCGGCAGAACCTGGCCGGAAAATTCTGGCCCAACCTGGAGGATGACCTGATCACACACATTGTAAAGATCAGCCTGGAAGGAGGGGTCAATTGGTTTGATACTGCAGAAGCATACGGCAATGGGGCATCGGAACGGGCCTTGTCGAAATCGCTGATCGCCAGCGGAACGCAACCGGGCGAAGTCATCGTCGCCACGAAATGGTGGCCGATGTTCCGGACAGCTTCAAACATCCCGAAAACCATCGATAACCGCCTCAGCGCCCTTTCACCGTTTCCCATCGACCTTTACCAGATCCACCAACCCTGGGGATTCTCTTCCGAAACAGCCGAAATGGAAGCCATGGCGCGTCTGGCCAGGGAAAACAAGATACGCTATATCGGCGTCAGTAATTTTTCGGCGGCAAAAATGCGATCAGCCTGGAAAATCCTGCAGAAACAAGGGATCCACCTGGTGTCCAACCAGGTCAGGTACAGCCTTCTCGACCGTTCGATCGAAGCCAACGGGATCATGCATACTGCAAAAGAGTTAGGGATATCCATCATCGCATATTCCCCTCTTGCCCAGGGGATGGTGACCGGAAAGTTCCACGACCAACCCGAACTCATGAAGAAGACGGGTTTTCGCAGGTATACCCCGTTATTTCATTTATCGGGGCTGGAAAAGACACGGCCGGTCGTGGAAAAAGTGAGGGAACTGGCGGCCAAATATGGAGTCACCCCGTCACAAGTCGCCCTGAACTGGCTGATCTTCCATCACGGCGAAACGGTTGTCGCCATTCCCGGTGCGACCCGGGAACAGCATGCGCAGGAGAACACAGGTGCGATGAAATTCAAAATGACTGAAGAAGACCTGTCACAATTGGACAAGATTAGCGCTCCGTTCATCCGGTGACTCCGTATTCTCAGGGGGTGGGAACCTCCATATTTTCCGCTTCACAGATGGCCCTCAGTTTTTCGTACGACCAGGGTTGTTCGTAGTTGAACAACTGCCCGTACGGTTTCCTGAGCAGCCGGATCATCTGCAGCGTGTCCTTGTCATGCTCAGGCCCGATGGCTGCTTCGATCAGGTTCCAGTCGGGATCGCGCAGTTTCAGCGTGATAAATGAATCCGGATCCAGACTGGACAGGGTGATGGTCTTCAGGTCATCCGTCAGGATCTTGTTCTTCGTCCGGTTCAGATGACGCTCGCCAAATTCGGTCAGCACCTGCATGTATTTCTCGAAGAGAATATATTCATTCAGCATAAAGAGGATCTCTGACTCGCCGAATGCCTTCCAGAACGAAACGGGGTGAAGCTGGCAAAGGAACCGGCCCAGCATAAAGGCGCCTGCCGTAAAACCGCCCAGTTTCTCCTTCCTGCATTCGGAAATCGTATGTTTAAAGAACAGGATCTTCCGGTTCACCGTCAGCAAGCTGTAAATCTTATGCTGGTCGAGGTGAGAACCCAGGCCGCTCTTCAGCAGTTCCTTGTAATAATATTCCAGGTGAGCATCAAACCATCCGTTCACAAATTCCCCGGCTTTGTCGGGGTCATGGTCGTAATCATTCCGGATCAGCTTGACCACATCGGGAAGGGACATGGCCTCTTCGGTCCGGATCGTGTTCAGGATCTCGCGGTAAACCTTATATGCCCTGGCCATGTTAATGAAAACCTTCTCTTCCTTTGGCTCCATTTCGAAAGATTGTCCATCGAGGTACTTCTGAAACCGGGCGGGTTTGTAATTCGCTTTGCCGACGTAAATGCTGTGGTGCTTGCTGGAAACGGTGATCCAGGAGCCTTCCCGGATGACCAGCCCATTCCGGTTGGTCAGGCCGTTTTCTGACAGCTCCATGTGATGGTTCTTCAGGTTGATGAACGCCGGGATCCCGTAACCCAGGCAGGCGGTCACCACATGGATGGCCAGTGGATTCATGCTCAGGATCACATCCAGTTCGCCCATGAAAATGGTCTCCGAAGGGATGAATTTTTCCTGGCAGAGGCATACCCGTTCCCCTTTTTTCTTTGCTTCCAGGGCCTTGGCCATGGAAAAGTATATCCTGGCCGATACGGCCGACCTCGGAAGCACGGAAACGCCGGTTCCGAAAAAGATCAACGACCGCATGGATTCATCATCGATCCGCTCCGAGAAGATCTGCCTCAGGTGATAGGGCCGGATGAGCTGGATCACCCGTTTTTTGGCGATGATCTTTTTCTGGTAGAGATCAATAGCCGACAGCAGGGTGGCCCGGCCTGTCAACTCCGACAAATTCAGCTGAAGGATGGCAAACAAGGAGATCCCGTTGAACGATTCCACTGCAAATTCAATGGTGGCCGGCGATTTAAGCTTCTCTTCCAGCCCGGGGAGCATCGGGGTTACATGGTAGATCGCAGGGAATTCCTCCTTGATCTCATCCCGGTCAAAATACTCCTGCTGGTCGGCCCGTACGGTTCCGGTCATGATCTCCTCTCCGAAGATCTCCCTCACGCTCTCGATCTGCATTCCGAGGCCGGTCCGGGGATGACGGCTGTACAGAACGCCCGGGTAGGAATCCCTGTTACGGACCGTCCAGACCATCTTTTGCAGGATCAGGGAAGGGAACGTCAGATGACCACGCTGGAACGTATAGATCAGGTCCTGGTTCCGCGAAAAGAAACCGTGCGCCACGTTCATGAACATCATGGCCTGGTACTTTGCATCATACAGGATCCGTTCATCCACTTTCGAGATCCGGCTGATCAGCCATTCGATCCGTTCTTCCGTCTCCTCCTGTGAGGTGCAATCGCCCGCAGGCAGCCTGAAGAATTCCTGCTGCGGACCCAGGATCTGGCAGACCGACTGCAGGTTGTTCAGGTAGATCTTGTCGGCTACTGAACGGCCGTATTGCATTTCAAGCGAACGGTAGCTCATGCGGGTAATGCCAACATTCAGATAGGTCGGCATCAGGCCGGGAATATAGTGCGGTGTGGCCGACCTCATGGCAAACACCAGGGCCGAATCGGGATCTCCCAGTTTTTCCCCGGTCATTTGTTCGAGGTTGGCGATGGCCTGGTAAAGGCAGATCTCCCGCTCGTGCGCACTCATCTGGTAGGACTTTGAAGTGAGCACACAAAAATCCGGTACAGGGTAACCCTCCCGGTAAAGATCCAGCAGCACCTTTCCCTTCTGGCTGAGAAGGATCTCGTCGTATGGATGAGCGGTAAGCGCAGGTACCACCAGGTCGTTCTCAATGAAGACCGGGCTGCCATATTTCGACCTCAGTGAATCCCTGTACAGGGTTTCGATCCTGCTTTTCTGTCCTGCCGATGTGCCGTCATGTTTCAGCGAATCGACCAGCAGACCAAGGTACTGCCTGACCAGGGAGTGGTCGGAGTCCCCCAGGATCAGCGCATCGATCGGCCGGATCCGAACCAATTGGTAACGGTTTTCTTCAGGATCGAAATATTCCAGTTCGGGTGATGGAAACTCCTGATCATTTCCGGCCCCTGTGGGACCATCAGGCAGGGAAAGGACTCTTTGCCTGGCAAAGCAGTTGGGATAAAAACTTCTCAGCCGGAAATGTGTGTCCTTCGCCTGTCTGTCAGGTCCTCGTGTCATCACCATGTACGGATCAACACAAAAATATAAAAAAACGACCGGAAAGGACAACGGTGAAATTGTTCTAATTTTAAAGTGAAATTGGATTGCTGATCAACATCAGATGGAAAAACATCCGGATCAAGTCCTGGAGTACGGGTATCCCAAAGTCCATGGAGGGAACTATGGGGGTGTATTCACAGGTTATTTGTTCTTTCGTGAATAATCGCACTCATGACTGAAGCAAACACCATCTGGAATTACCTGATCCCGGGAATCACTTTCGGACTGGCATCGGCCGCTCAACCGGGTCCGCTTATGCTATACCTGATCTCCCGGACACTGCAGACCGGATGGAAACGAACGGTTCCCGCTGTCTTTGCACCGTTGATCAGCGACGGGCCGATTGCCGCAGTTTGCCTGCTGATCCTGGGCAGCTTGCCGGCCGGGTTTCTTCATTATGTCCGGATCGCCGGCGGAATATTCATTTTGTGGCTCGCATTCGGGGCGGTGAAGGCATGGAAAATAAGAAAGCCCGGAGGTCAGGAAGTCAGGGAGTCAGGAGGCCGGGCTCAAACACTGTTCGGGGCTACCCTGGTCAATTTCCTGAATCCGGGTCCGTACATCGGCTGGAGCCTGGTCATTGGTCCCATGCTCCTCGAGGGTTGGAGGCAAACTCCCGTGAACGGCATTTCATTGCTCTCCGGTTTTTACCTGACCATGTTCTTTACTTCCGGATTGATCTTGTTCCTGGTCGACAAGGCCAATGAACGCGTGCCGAAACTGCAGCGGGTCCTGCTCGGGATATCGGCCCTGTTCCTGGGATTGTTCGGGATCTATCAGATCGTGACGGGAGTGGTGAACCTCACGGCAACCGGTACTCAATTCATCGGATATCCGTAATCCGTCCAGTCGACCTTCAGGTTTTGTTTCAGGTTCAATAATTTCGGATTCGTATAACCCTGCTCTTTCAGCATCTTAAATGCAGGCCGGATGTTCGGACAGTTTCTGAACGGACAGCATCCGCAATAGATCACGACCATTTTATCCTTCGGTACATTGGCCAGGGTCTTTTTTAATTTATCCAGGCCGGCTGTGTTGTTAACAGGACCCACATGGATGGCTCCCTTAACATCCCCCAATGGTCCGATATTTATGATTACAGGAGGCTTCTGTCCTCCTGAACCTGAGATCATGTTGGCCAGCGCAGCAGGTTCGATCAGATCCCTGGAAGTCCATGGTTCCGTGGCCTGGCCAACGGTAGTAACCGTCACAATCATAAGGAGAAGGATAGCAGCCGCCTGGAATATTGCTTTCATCATATACTTATCTATGTATTTATATTTATGCAAATATATGATTATAAAGTTGTTCCACGAAAAGTTTTTCGTAAAATTTAACTTATTTTTAAGGTTCCACCGGACTGAATCCATTTTAGAAGTGCTTACTTTTGCCAAGCTCTTGAAAATCACCCCCCCATGAATAAGAGAAAGCTATTGGTTTTCATTTTGATGATAGCCGGAGTGATCATCGGTGCAGGTGCCCGGTCCCAAAGCCTGGTCATCAAACTGACGGATGGCTCCGAAGCGATCGATCCGCTGAATACCATCCAGTCGCTCAAATTTTCCTCAGGCGACCTGCTGGTCAATTTCCTTTCCGGATCGACGGATACCTACGGATTATCCGGGATCAGGAGACTCTATTTCAATACTGCCATCGGCATCGGCGAACAGAAAGCCGGTACCAACACCTCCCTGGAAGTCTATCCCAACCCGGGAAGCACCGTCATCACCGTGAAGGGGATCCCGGCAGGAGCCGGATCGGTGACCTTTTACGGATTGGATGGCCGGCGGGTCCTGACCGGGGTAGTGGACGCTGAACAAGCAGTGATCGACATCAGCAGGCTGCAACCCGGACTATATCTTATTCATGCCATGGGCAGAACCGTAAAATTCGTCAGGCAATGAAAAGAATCATCCTCTTTTTAACCTGCCTGTTGAGCGGAATCAGCCTTCTGGCCCAGGAAAAAATGTATATCCACCGTTCGGATCACATGACACTGGGCGCACCGGTTTCCATGACCGACAGCATCTATTTCAGCTCTGATCAAACCACCGCCCTGTTTAAGATCGGTGATACCCTCGTGGAATATCCCACTTCCGTGATCGACAGCATCACATTCGGCCCGGATTCCGATACGATCTTCGTAACCTACAACGGTTCCGGCGTTTCCGTCATCAACCCGCTGGCCTTTGAAGGGGTTGCCGTTATCGTACAGGGATATGATGTGACGGTGAACTCCGTCTCCGAAACCCAGGATATCCACTTCTGCCTTTCAGGGACTACTTCCGACGGCATGTTCAAGATCTATACGGCCAAACGGTTCAACCTCCTGCTGAACGGGGTCCATCTCACCAATCCCGATGGCCCTCCGCTCAATATCCAGTCGGAGAAAAAATGTTCCGTCCTCCTTATGTCCGGAACAGTCAATACCCTGACCGATGGGGTCAATTATGCCTCCCCACCGGGCAACGAAGAACAGGACGGGACCTTCTTCAGTGAAGCCAAGCTGGCCTTTTCCGGGTCAGGATCCCTGACCATCAACGGTCATGGTTCCGAACAGCATGGACTTTGCAGCGATAACGAGATCGAGATGGATGGCGGCAGCATCACGGTGACCAGTGCTGCCAGGGATGGGATCCATGCAGGGAATGGCTTTATCCTCACCAACGGCAATATCACACTCACTCCAACCGGCGACGGAATTGACGGGGATGAATCCACCATCGACATCTCAGGCGGAAGCGTTACGATAACCTGCAACACCAGCGACGTTAACGGACTGACCTGCGACAGCGGGCTGGTCATATCAGGAGGAACAGTTGATATCACCATGAACGGCGACCAGTCGAAAGCGATTCAGAGTAACATGCCGGTGACCTTGAGTGGCGGGACCATCGATATTGTAACTACCGGAGATGTCGTATTGGTCCCTTCCGGCTCCGGTTCCGATCCCTCTTACTGCACTGCCATTAAATCGGATGAAGATATCAATGTGGCCGGAGCCAACGTCACGATTCAGTGTTCAGGTGTTGCGGGCAAAGGGATCTCATCGGATGCGGATATCGTCATGACTTCAGGAAGCGTGAATATCACTTCCACCGGGAACGGAGGGACGTATTACAATCCTTCAGGGATCAAGGATGCCTATGTATCCACCTGCTTCAGTTCCGACGGCAGCATCAGCATCACCGGGGGAACGGTGACCACATCCAGTTCCGGCTCCGGGGGCAAAGGCTTCTCATCTGACGACGAGATCACGATTGGCAGCACTTCTTCTTCACCTGAGATCGACGTTACAACCACCGGCGCCAGGATCCTGATCTCGGGATCGGGGCCCAATGCCAAATATGCCGAAGCCAAGGCGGTCAAGAGTGATTCTGCCGTCCACGTCATCAGCGGGATCATTGAGATCTCTTCAGCGGATGACGGGATCAAATCAGGGGTATCGGTTGAATTCGGACAGGCGAACGTGACCATTTCAAATTCGTATGAGGGAGTAGAAGCGCCCTTCATTACAATGAACGGCGATACCCTGCGTGTGTGGTCCACGGACGACTGTATCAACGCCACATTCGGGAACGGAGGGGAATTTGATGACGGAAGCCTGTTTACCATGGCGGGCGGCTACCTGATGACCAATACCACCAGCGGCGACGGCCTGGACAGCAACGGAGACATGACCATGCTGGGGGGTAAGACGGTCGTTCACGGACCTCAGTCGGCTCCCGAGGTCGGAGCCGATGTCAATGGCACCTGGAACATGAACGGAGGTTTCATGGTGATCTCAGGGACCAATTCAAACATGACGGAAGCGCCAGCTTCATCCTCCCAGCAATACTGCGTAAAAGTGATGATGAACCAGAGCCAGTCGGCCTCGACCCTGTTCCATATCCAAAATGCATCGGGGGAAAATCTGCTGACGTTCCAGCCTGCGCGGTCCTATTACTCGATCATATTCTCTTCTTCTGACCTGCAGAACGGGTCCACTTACTCCATCTATACCGGTGGAACAAGCACGGGAACAGTAACCGATGGGTTATATGAAGGAGGCGTTTATTCGGGCGGTACGTTCAGAAAATCGTTCACGGTCTCCCAGAAGATCACCAACGTCTCATTTTGATCCTTCCGTATCGTCTGCTTTGGTAACATTGACGACTTCGTACATAGCCTTCCCGTCCTGCTGGATGGGTTGGTAATAAGTATTTCCTACTTTTACATACGTGATGTCACCCACCTTGACTTCTTCGCCTCCTTCAGGCAGGTTTTCGACCACTGATCCGGCCATAGGTTCCACGACCGTGTAGCCGTCTTTGGACTTTTCATAGAAGGTACCTCCATAGTAATAGTTATTTGTAGTTTCGTTCACTACCACCTTTTCCGATTCCTTGGGAATGACTTTGACCGTGGTTCCCGGAGGGGCTTCAACGACAACATATTTATTATCCTCTTCGATGTAATAGATCCCTTCGTTGTAATAATACTGCTGGTTTGCAACTTCGATAATGGTCGCGGTCACAGCCATGGTCGTCACGAACATCCCAAATGCAAACCAGGCGGGATTGGGATAATACGGATGATAGTAATAGGGATGGTAGCACGCGTAATGGAAACCTCCGTAAGCATACGGCGGCCTTGGATAGGGCACAGGGTTTGGCCGGACATATACATTGCGGTTCACGTTCACGTTGTTGATATTTGTGGTCCTGTTGCCGCTGTTGATGTTGCCTGTGTTGGTTCGTTGGCCCGATGTTCCCCTGGCACCACCGGAGAGCTTCCCCGAAGGGTTATCCATAGATGGTTTTCCGGAAGGGTTGTTCATGGATGGTTTACCGGATGACTGCCTGGTTGAGGGTTGCTGGGTCGCTGACTGCCGGGTCGAGGGTTGTCGGGTTGAAGGACTGGTTCCCGAAGAAGGTCTGCTGGCAGAAGGCCTGCTGCCGCCGTTGATGGAGGACCGGTTATAACCTCCGCCTCCGCCGCCACCACCACTCATGCGGGCACCTCCACCGCCACTCATGCGGGCACCTCCGCCTCCGCCGCCCATGCGGCCTCCGCCCATGCGCTGTGCCTGGATTTCATCAGGAACAAAGAAAACCAGGGCAGCCAGGAAAAAAAGGAACAGGGAAATACTGTTTATGGATGTTGTTTTCATGACCTATCTTTTTCAGTGAATAATCTATTTTTTTGGAAGGATGGTGACTTCGTGCGCTCCCGGGGGTAATGCGAATTCGAACATGGCATCCGGAAGGGAAGGATTGATCTGCCAATCGGAGAATGTCGCTTCATACCGCTTGTCACCTGTTGTCCTGTTATATGTGATGACACATTTCAGAGGCAGGAATTGCACCTCATCTGATATCCAGATCTGAACGGTCATGCTCTTGTTCATGGCTGCGATCTGGAAACAGCTCCGATCCCCGATTTTTGTTCTCCCCAGGTAGGATATGCGGTCACTGTTCTGAATCAGATCGTCGGAAAGCGTAGGATAAAAAAAGTCAGCCGCCGGAAATTCGATGCCATAGGCTGTATTGACCGAGTCGATCATGGCGATCGTCCGGTCGGGAACAGGGATGACGACATAATTGTTCTCCGCAAAGGAATACCAGGTCAGGGTGCTTCCGTTATACCAGTAACCCCTGTGTCCCTTGTCACCCCAGGCTTCAATCAGTAGTTTACCGGGTCCGGAGAACCAGACGCGGCTTACATTGTGGCTGGTGACGGGTCCCAGTTGCGGGTCATTGACATCCGTTTCGGTATTCAGGGTAAACGAGCAGGAGGTCAGGTCACCGATGATCGCGCTCATGTGGTCGAGGATAACGATCGCGATGGTGTCATACGATTTTTCCTGCGACCAGCCTGTAAAGGACAGGCCAAGGAAAAGAAAAAGGAAAACCAGTTTTTTCATATGGGGCTGTTTCGGTTGTGGAATAATGAGCAAAGCTAATATGAAATTCTCTCAGTCAGAGGGAGATTTAAAAAGAAAACCGTCATCCTGGCAGGGTAAATGAAAATTCAGAACCTTCCCCAGGCTTGCTTTCCACCCAGATCCTGCCCCCGTTCCGCTCGACAAACTCCTTGCAAAGGATCAAACCCAGCCCACTGCTTGCTTCCCCTTCGATCCCAGTCCGGCCGGTGTTGACATCGATCCGGAAAAGGCCTTCGAGCATCTCCCGGTCCATCCCGATCCCGGTGTCCCTGAACGAGATCAGAACATGGGTCCTGTCATGGGGCCTGGCTGTTATTGCGATCTTCCCTCCGGGCCCGGTGAATTTCAGTGCATTGGTTAGGAGATTCCGGAGGATGCCGTCCACCATTCTTTCGTCTGCATAGACCTTCATTTGATCCGGTACATCCATGGTGATCCCGATGTTCTTCTTCCTGGCCTGTTCGCTGACCATATCCAGGTTGGATTGTACCGCTTCGGAGAGTTGCAGGGAAACCGGGTTCACCGTAGTCATCCCCCGCTGCAGTTTGGCCCAGTCGAGAAGGTTCTCCAGCAGCCGGAACAGGTTCACTGAAGAGTCGCCCAGCATCCGGATATACTCCAGGTTTTTTTCCGGTGTTGATGACGGGAATTTCTCCTCCATCATCCGGGTCAGGTTGATGAAATTATGGAACGGGCTTTTCAGGTCGTGCGCGATGATCGAGAAGAACTTATCTTTTTCGGCATTCAGCCGGTGCAATTCCTCGTTCTTCACCCTGATATCCTTTTCTGCCGTCCTGTATTCGGTCACATCTTCATAAAATGCTGCAAAATACCCTTTCAAAGGACAATAGGAATGGATCCTTAAATACTTATGCAGGATATCGGAGTAGGTTTCCAGCGTAACCGGTTCGCCCGTAAGTGCGGGCATGCTCAGCTTCCTGATGATTTCAGTCTTGACACCCGGAACAACGTCCACGGCCGTTTTGCCTTTCAGTTCTTCCGGTTCCTTGCCGATGATGTCTTTCACGTACCGGTTGACTTCCAGGATCCTGAAGTTGACCGGTTCATTATGATCGGTAATGACCTCGGCCATGAAGAAACCGTAACTGAGGTTCTCAAACAGGAGCCGGTATTTCTCCTCGCTGAGCATCAACGCCTCTTCCGC
>DAIRDK010000007.1:22161-28729 GCA_036796175.1 Bacteroidales bacterium
CCCAACGGGAGAGATATCAAATACATTTAGCAATCCCGGTCCCTCCGGATCAAATGCATTTATAGTCAAGGCGAATTTCCTGTACAAGTACAATTCAACGTATAACCATCCGGTTTCTTATCCGGTAGAGTGCGAAATTAGCAAACTATGTTGAGAAGTTCAATGCGGCCTGACACAAAGCACGGGAACGTCCGCATGATTGAGTATCTGCTGTGAAAAGGGCCCAATGAAAAATTCCCCTTTACTTTTATCGATCGTCGCGATGATCACGATCAGGTCCGCTTTCATTTCGGTCGCTGTCTCAAGGATCTGGTCCGCATAGTTGTGACACTTGCGGTAAGTCACATCGAACGTGATCCCATCCTCATGGAGCCGTGTTTCGATCTCTTCCTTCAGCGGTGCGATGTCCGAAAGTCCCCCCGGATCTGAATCCATGCTGAGTCCCAATAAATGCATCCCTGGCCTGTCCGTAAGGAGGATCGGCCTGACATGGTCGTATTTCTTCAGGGCATCCGGGATCACCAGGATCGGGAACAGAACGGCCCGGAAATGCGTCCAGTCGCCCGCCCCCGGGATGGTCATCACGGGGAAATTGGTGTGCTTGATCACGCGGTAGGCAGTCGATCCGATAAACCATCTCCGGAATCCCGATTTCCCGTGTGTCCCGATCAGTACCAGATCGGGGACGGCCTGTTGGATCGCCAGGACGATCTGTTTGACCACCTCACCGTAACTGACGATTTCATCCACCGGGATCTTGTATTTCTCCCGGATCCGGTCACCCAAATGCCGCAATTCACCCCTCGCGGCCATCTTCATCTCCTGCGTGAAACTTTGGGTGGGGTTGAAGATCTCCTCAGGGGGCGTGTACTCCGGGGCAAATTTGACCACATGGACCAGCGTCATAGCCGCATGATGCTTCCGGCATAAAGCTGCGGCAGTCCGCACCGCATTTTCCGAAGATTCGGAATAATCGGTCGGCACCAAGATTTTCCTGAACGATCCTGTTTCCATACCCAAGCAGTGTTAAAATCAACTTTCTCAAATATAAGGAAAATCCCGGCAAATTGCAAGTCGGTCCGAATCTTTTACAAGAGGCTGACCAAGATCAGCGGGTGATCTGTTCCAGAATCACCGTGATGCCGTCTTTCACGCCCTGCGGGCCCCAGCTTTCGGTGTGGAAGGACGAGTGTCCCGGCGCGGTGATGTTCAGCGTTTCGATCACATTGTAGTTGGGTTCGTTCCCGGTGTCATAATCGAGCGGGATCAGGAGGAAGTTTCCTGAATCATCCGTGAACGTATAATGGGTATAGAGCTTGATAGATGCCCCCTTCCCCGATAACCGGGTCTGACCCATGACATACGCATTTTTTACCGGAGTGCCATTCTGATCCCGGACGCTCCCGTGCAGGTCATGCGTGCGGTCAACCCCGTAAGAACGGGAGTACCGTTGATGATGGAAGGGATCGTAATATGAATCAGGCGGCCTGAATGCTCCGGCCAGGGTGGATGGTGAATAGGTCCTGAAGGCTTCCGCCACGGGTTTGGCCTCCGTTTTCCAGGTCTGCGGGTCCCTGCCGAACAATCCCCAATAGCAGTCGGTATTGTTGCCCCAGTAATAATCCTGGTAATACCACCAGCTGTATCCGCTGGCACGGCAGTCCCGGGCCAGCTGCAACGACCTTTCTGCATAGAGCCTTTGCTGAAGGTTTGTCCCCTGGTTGGCCGGATGGGCATCATCCCTGTATTTCGACCTGAACCCGGTCTCCCCGATCACGTAAGGCATGGGGAGGTTGTTCGCCAGCCAGTAAAACCATCCGTTGACCTGGCCGAGCATCCCCTGGAAAGCCCGGTTCCCTTCAAATTCCTTTTTCTGCGGATAGATGTGCGGTGAAGCGAAATCAAGCTTCATCACGGAAGGATCAAACTCAAACAGATCGAAGGGAGTGAATCCCATCGTGATCAGATGATGCGGATCGTAGCGTTTCAGGGAATCACACCACATCGAAACATACCTGGCTGCATCCCGTTTCGTATGTCCTTCGGATACGGCCGGCCACAGCGAGGAGAGATCCCAGGATTTCGAAGGCTCTTCGAGGATGACATAGGCCAGGATCGCCTGTTTTACTGAATCGGGGGTGTTGCCCGAGGCAAAATGCTTCCCGACCAGGGCCAGGTAATTCCCGTAATGGTCCATGAACCAGGGAGAGTAATTGCCGATGGCGACACCAACGTTCAGAAGCACTTTTAATGACTCCCTCGAGGCCCTCAGCAGCACCGAGTCGTAATAGCTGAATACGAGGTCCAGGTTGGGATCGGGACCGAATTCATGGGAGAGGTAGAAAGGTTTGGTATACGCGTTCTTCGGCTTGTCCGTCCAGCAGGTGACCGACCTTAGGAAGTCGAGGTCAAGCGCTTTCACCGCCCATCCCCGGGTGCTGTCGCCGGGTTTGTCGTAATACCCCGGATTCAGCATATATAATCGTATCGTATTGAATTTTAATTCTTTAAGTCGTTTAAAGTTTGCGGTGAACTGGTCCAGGCACGATGTCAGGGAATTGCATTCATAACATGGTCCGTCGTGGTCCTTTGCGGGTGAAGGGAAGAAAAATCCTGGTTGCGAAGCGGAATAAAGATACTCCGAGATGAAATTACAGGCCACCGGGTAGAAATCCCGGCTCTTCTCATCCTTGAATTGCCGACCTTCCAGCGTCATGAACTGGGCCATGCACGCAGTACCTGTCAGGATGGCAAACAGGGATAGCAATGCGGTTATGGTTCGTTTTTCCGGTGTCATCCGGGTTATGATAATAATGATCAAAGATAACTCGAATTTAATCAATCCTTTGCTTGTTGGATCCCAATGATGTCACAAAAAACAGTATCTTTGTAATATGATTGATCCTGTATCCGATGACCTTATTCAGAACATCCCGTGCATGGTTTATCCTGTTGATCCTGGCCTCCTTCCTGGTGTTCACGAGAACAGCAGCAGCAGTCCTGGTTGTGCGCCATCATGGTATAGGACATGGGGAACTTAAAGTCAGCAAATCCGTTTCGTTATCAAGTGATTTTCTGCTGACAGCCAATGAGCGGGTTCATCCGCTTCCCACCCCCGCAACTGCCAAATCGTTCACCCTATTCCATCCATGGAACACAGAATCCAATGAGACTGGATATTTTAATGAAAATCAGAATATTGCCTTTCTCTCTAGCCTGTCCGGGCTGATGATCCTACAGCAGACCTGCAAACTGCAGATCTGATCTTCTTCTTTCTTTCCTGTATTATTTTCAGTCAAGTAATGATGCGGCAACCGATCCTTCAGGGATTGTTGTCTGCCACATCGTTTTTTCTAAACCTGTATCTATATATATTATCTATGGAAAAGAAAGAAAAAAAAGATAAAAAAGGAACATTCGGATTTTTCATGCTGATGTTAATCGGTTTTATGGCGGCGCTGATCGGTTTAAGCTACCTGGCCCTCTCTCTGATCAACTGACGCCCCTGAACATTCCTGGCGTGACCGGCAGCCAGTCCCCGGTCACGTTTTTTCAACCTCATCCGGATCATTAATAGTTTATCATTATGCGACAGATCATTTTAAACAGGCTGGACCAGCTTCGGATCAAAAAATCCATAAGGGAAGCGAAAAATAACAGGTCCATTACCAAAGAAGAAGCAGAGATGCTGGAGAACGAACTGGCCTCAGCGGTAATCATAGAACCCAAGGATATCCCCCACGATATCGTGACCATGAATTCCATCATCCGGATCCGCTTTGCAAGCGATGACCGGACGCTTGAATTCCAGATCGTCTATCCTGACAATGCCAACGTTCGCGAGAACAAGATCTCCATTTTCTCCCCGGTCGCGACGGCTTTGATCGGGTACCGGGAACATGATGAGATCGAATGGGCCGTTCCGGGAGGGCTGACCCGGATCCGGATTGAAAAGATCATCTACCAGCCGGAAGCAACCGGGAATTATACTCTGTAGGTGGTTCTACATATCAATTAACCAAAAGTGGTTATGATTTGCCGATGGTATAGGCTAAATTTGTATCAATCATTGTCAGGAAAGTCATGATAGTCTAATGATATGAACCCGGCCTTCTTTGTTTCGGATCTCCACGGGAATAAGGACCGTTACAGGGAGCTGTTCACCCGGATACGCCGGGATGAACCAGTGGCCCTGTTTATCGGCGGTGACATCACTCCCCATTTTGCGCGCATGATCTCGGGCGAGGATTTTTTCTCCGACTTTCTTATGCCTGCATTCAGAACGCTCAGAGCAGAGATGAACGGCCGGTTCCCCGTCGTGTTCATCATCCTGGGAAACGATGATCCCCGGATCGAAGAGGAATACATGTTCCAGGGAGAACAGGAAGGCCTCTGGATCTACATGCACAACCGAAAGGTTGATTTCGGGGAATTCACCGTATATGGCTATGCCTGCATTCCCCCTTCACCCTTCCGGCTGAAAGACTGGGAACGATATGATGTGTCCCGCTATGTGGATCCCGGTTGCACTTCGCCCGCTGAAGGGATACGCACGGTCGATCCCGGGGAAGATATCGAGTACTGCACCATACAGAAGGACCTGGCGGCACTGGCCGGAGAAGATGACCTTTCCCGTGCCATCTTCCTGTTCCACTCCCCTCCGTATCAAACAAACCTCGACCGCGCAGCCCTTGACGGAATACAAGTGGATCATGTTCCGCTCGACGTGCATGTCGGTAGCATCGCCATCAAACGGTTCATCGAAGAGAGAAAGCCTATGCTCACCCTGCACGGCCATGTTCACGAGTCGGCGCGGATCACCGGGCAGTGGTGGGAAAAGATCGGGAACACCTGCGCGATGAACGCTGCGACGGATCAACAAGGGCTCTCCCTCGTGATCATTCCACTGGATCATCCGGCGGCTGCCGAACGGATCATCACCGGAACATGATCGTCGCTTAGTCTGGCCGTTTCCGGATCAACCTCGCGCCATCGTTGACAGATCCGATCATTGAAGCGAAGCTGTTCTTTTTCCGGATGTCTTCGTCCGTTACGAGATGCAGGTCGATCAATCCGTCGGACACATAACCGGTCTTCATGTAATTGATCTCCGAAAGGCATAAGCTCCATCCCCGGAACCAGGCCTTCAGTTCTTTTTCCTGGTGCTCATCACCACGGAAATGAATTAAAATATCAATATCGCTGGCCGGGCCCGAAGTGGCATTCTTGGTGCTGCCGATCAGGTACATCGCTTCCACCCCGAACGCTTCGAAATCCAGCTTGTCCCCGATCTTATCCACCATTTCGTTTCTCCAGATCCAGTGAATGTCCGGTCGGACAGGCAATAAGCCTCCGGCATCATGATCCTGCCCTGCAGGTTCCTGATTCCCGCTCTCCAGCGTTTCGATGGTCTTTAAGAGCTTCCTGTTGAAAATATACGTACTGATATGGGCTGCGATGGTATTCAGCAGTTTCTGTTCCTCCGGCAAAAACGGATGGTTGCCGGTCCATTGTTTCTGTTGTGTGTAGTACACTTCGATCTTCCCGAACACCTTATCATCAATCACAATATCCGAGGACTGCTTCCATTCGGTTTCCGACCAGCCGTCTTCCTTGTAGACCCGGTCTTCAAACAGGATCTTCACCCGTAAGATCACCGGGTACTGCCACCCGCCCCAGATATGCCTGACGATTTGCATCAGGAATTCATCAACCGGCAGGTTTTCATTGATGATCTCATTTACCTTATACAGGCATTTCAGCTCTTTCTCCCGTTCCTTCAGGAGAAGCAGCTTTTGCTCATAATCCGTTGAATCGAAAATCATGATCTGCTTGTTTGGTGGTCAGCCCCGGGTCAGATCCAGGACGCCGTTGATAAAGGTCAGGGGATGAGGAGGGTTTCCCGGGATGTAAAGATCAGGGACGGTCCTGTTCAGGAAACTCCGGTCGATCGCATCACCCGCTTCAAACATTCCGCCACTGATGGCCTCGGTACCGGCCAGCACAATGATTTTTGGTGCCGGTGTTGCGTCATGGCAGATCTCAAGAGCTTGTGCCATCTGCCGGGTGATCGGGCCAGTGATCACCAATCCGTCGGCATGTCTGGGCGATGCGACGAATTCAATCCCGTAACGCCCCATGTCAAAATTCACATTCCCTGCTGCGTTCAGCTCCATCTCGGCAGAATTGTCGCCGCCGGCGGAGACCTGCCTGAGTTTGAGGGCATACTTGAAATAGGACCGGATTTCCGGTCTCACCAAGGCAGGATCAATACCCAGCGGCTTGTCTTCACCTGCGTGGATGATAAGATCTTCACGCCTGTTCACAGCCAGGCGGTGGTCGTTCGTGAATGTGATGCGGCCGGGCAATGCAAATGCACATTCCATGCAGAATTCGCATTTCCCCAGGTCCAGCCGGAACGGATCGGCTAATATGGCCCCTGAGGGACAGACCGCCATGGCTTTCGCCTGTTCCTCTGCCCTGATATCACCGGCAATCACAGGCCGCCCGTGAAATATCTGCGGAAGCGACGCTTTCCTGAGATTCCTGACGTACTGCCGTCCGTGAC
>DAIRDK010000008.1:0-26900 GCA_036796175.1 Bacteroidales bacterium
TTTAACCGCAGAGGCGCCGGAGGGTATGCGCAGAGTCACGCAGTGGAGTTCTGCGGGATCTGCGATCGGATCAGCGAAGATCAGCGAGAAAAAATATTGTGCTCTTTGTGTGATCTTTTGTGACTTTGTGGTCAAGAAAGTTAGGAGGTCAGGAGGTCAGGAGTCAGGCTATGTTGATCACCGGATCATGCCGGCACCCACGGTTTCGTTGGTGGCTTCGTCGATGAGGATCAGGCTGCCGGTGATGCGGTTTTTGGAATAGGGATCGATGAAGAGGGGATGGGTGGTGCGCATCCTGATCAGGGCGATGTCGTTCATTTTGACGGACCCGTTCCCGGTCATCTGCTCCAGCGTGTTGATATTTAGGACGTAAACGAGTTCCTTCACCACGCATTTCACATCCCTGGTGGTGTGCCTGAGGAAATACCTGCCGTTCACCTGGAGAGGCTTTGGATTCATCCAGCAGACAACGGCTTCGATGTCCTGTGTCTCCGTCGGCATGTCGCCGGGCTTTACGATCATGTCACCCCGGCTGATGTCGATGTCATCCTCGAGCGTAAGGGTTACCGATTGAGGTGCGAAGGCTTCTTCAAGTTCCCCTGTGAACGTATCGATGGAGCGGATCCTGCTTTCCAGGCGGGAAGGCAGGACTACCACCGGGTCTCCTTTGCGGAAGATGCCGGAAGCAACACGTCCGGCATAACCGCGGTAATCATGGAACTCGTCCGATTCGGGACGGATGATGGTCTGCACCGGGAACCGCGGATTCACCAGGTTGTGGTCGTTCTTCACGGGGATCGTCTCCAGGGTGCTGAGGAGGGTCTCGCCCTGAAACCAGGGAGTATTTGCCGAAACCTCCACTACGTTGTCCCCCAGCAGTGCGCTGATGGGAATGAAGCGGACATCGCGGCCATTGAAAACCTTATTCGCAAACTGCTCAAAGTCTCCCCGGATCCGTTCATACACTTCCCTGCTGAAATCGAGCAGGTCCATTTTGTTGATGCAGACGATGATGTGCGGAATGCCCAGCAGGGCTGCGATATAGGCATGACGGTGGGTCTGCTCGGTCACGCCGTTGCGGGCGTCGATGAGGATGATTGCGGCATTGGCGGTGGAAGCACCGGTGACCATGTTCCGGGTATACTGGATATGCCCCGGCGTGTCGGCAATGATGAATTTGCGCCTTGGGGTTGCGAAATAACGATACGCCACATCGATCGTGATCCCTTGTTCGCGCTCGGCCCTGAGTCCGTCGGTAAGGAGCGCCAGGTTCAGGAAATCGCCGCCCTTTTGCAGGCTGGCACGTTTCACAGCATCGAGCTGATCTTCGAAAATCGATTTGCTGTCGTACAGCAAACGCCCGATCAGCGTGCTTTTTCCGTCGTCCACGCTGCCTGCGGTGGTGAACCGCACCAGCTCCATGCCCAGGTATGCTTTGCTCGAAAATTCGTTCTCCATCAGAAATAGCCCTCCTTCTTCCGGTCTTCCATGGCGGCGTCGGAACGCTTGTCGTCATACCGTCCGCCCCTCTCTGTTACCCGTGTGGCGGCGATCTCGCGGACGATGTCCTCGAGCGTATCGGCCGTTGAAAGCGTCAGCCCCGTGCACGTGATATCGCCTACGGTGCGGCAGCGAACCCGCCGGTGCTCGACCAGTTCGCCCGGTTTCAGTTTCATGAACGGCGCCGCGGCCAGCCAAACGCCGTCGCGGAAAAAGACATCGCGTTCATGGGTGAAATAGATGCTCGGCAGGGCGATATTCTCCATCATGATGTACTGCCATACATCCATCTCGGTCCAGTTGCTGATGGGGAATACGCGGAAATGCTCGCCCATCTTTTTCCGCCCGTTGAACAGGTACCACAGCTCGGGGCGCTGGTTCTTGGGATCCCACTGCCCGAACTCGTCGCGGTGGGAAAAGAAGCGCTCCTTGGCACGGGCTTTCTCTTCATCGCGACGCCCGCCGCCGATGGCCGCATCGAACTTGTACTTATCGATGGTATCAAGCAGGGTGACCGTCTGCAATACATTGCGGCTGGCGTTGTACCCGCTCTCCTCCGTCACGCGCCCGTTGTCGATCGACTCCTGCACCGATCCCACGATCAGCCGGGCATTGAGTTCCTTCACCAGGTTGTCGCGGAATTCAATCGCTTCGTCGAAATTATGACCGGTATCAATATGCAGCAGAGGAAAAGGGATCGGGGCCGGCCAGAAGGCCTTGCGTGCCAGATGCACCAGCACGATCGAATCCTTGCCGCCGGAAAAAAGCAGCACCGGTCGCTCGAACTGGGCCGCGACTTCCCGCATGACATAAATGCCCTCTGATTCAAGATCCCTGAGGTGTGTCAGTCTGTATTCCTTCATCGCTCTCCCTTCAGGACTTGCTGAATAGCCTTTTGATCAGTGATTTTTTAACGAGTTTGCGGTCGTCGGAGTAGTAGCCGTAACCGTATCCGTACCCATATCCTGAGCCATAGCCGTACCCGTAGCCATAACCGTACCCATAGCCGTACCCGTATGTGGATTTATGCAGCTTGACGTCGTTGATGAGAATGGCCATGTTGGGGATCTGCCGCAGCTCGATGTCGCGGATGATGGATGCAAATATCTTCTTATGTGTATATCCTTGTCTGACGAGGAAAATGTTGACATCGGAATGTTTCATCAGCAGGAACGCATCGGTCACCAGCCCGATCGGCGGGGTGTCGATGATGATGTAATCATAGCGCTCCTTGAGTCGTGCAAAAAACTCGGTGCACTTGTCGGAGGCGATGAGTTCGGCCGGATTCGGCGGGATGGGACCGGCCATGATGATGTCGAAGTTCTCGATCCCCGAGTTCTGGATGATGTCGTCGAGGTTGCTTTTGCTGATCAGGTAGGAGCTGATCCCTTCTTTATTGGTCAGCCCGAATTCCTGGAATATCTTGGGTTTGCGGAGGTCGAACCCGAGCAGGAGCGTCTTCTTGCCGTATAATGCGAAGACAGATGCGAGGTTCATGGAAGCAAACGTTTTTCCGGCGCTCACCATGTCGGAGGTGATCAGGATCACCTGTTTTTCCCTTCCTTTCAGCAGGTACTGGAGGTTGGTCCTCACCGACCGGAACGTTTCCGTGATCGTGGATTTCGGGTATTCGACCACGACCAGCTTGTTTGGTTTTTCGTTGTGGATAATGTGGCCGGCGATGGGGAGTTTGGTGATCTTCTCCACATCCTCGCGCTCCATGATCTTGTCGTTGAAATAGTCCTTGGCCAGAACGTACAGAACTGGGAGCAGCAACCCGAGGATCAGCGCGATGATATAGTTGAGGCTCTTCTTCGGATAGACCATGGCAAACCCTGCATGGGGGGCTTTGTCGAGGACTTCGTTGTCGGGGAGGTTCGAGGCCTGGGTGATGCGTGCTTCCGACTGCTTTTCGAGGAGGTAGGTGTAGAGGGCATCGGTCAGCTTGAAGCGTCGTTCCATGCCGAACAGGATGCGCTGGGTGGAGGGCAGCTCGTTGATCCGCGAGGTGATCATAGCCATCCGGTCGTTCAGCTCTTTCAGCGCGATGTTGTTGGTGTTGATGGCGCTCTTGATGTTCTCGTACAGCGCATTCTTCGTGGTTTCGATCTGGAGGTCGAGCGCTTTGAGCGAAGGATTTTTGGCATTGGTATACTGGGCAAGCTCGGTGCGGTCTGTGTACAGTTTCGTGAGCTGCATCGTCAGGTCGTTCAGCAGGCTGTTATCGACGCCCATGGATGAAGGAACGATCAGCTCATCCAGTTTTTCGTTATTCTCGATATACTCTTTCAGGTTAGTCAGGTACTTGGCTTTCACCATCAGCACGGCTTTCTGGTCCTGCAGTTCCATCATCTTGTCGAACACCTGCTTCGATGCATCGTCGAGATTCATGATCTCCTTGTTGGTGCGGAACACTTCGAGGGCTTTTTCCGACATGTAAAGCGTGTCGGCGATCCCTTGCAGTTCGCGGTCGATGAAATCGATGGTACGCCGGGCGACCAGGTTCTTCCGTTCGAGGCCGCGGGAGATGTATTCGTTGGTCAGGGTATTGGTGAAGTCCACCAGCTTCTGCCCGTTCCGTCCGCGCAGCTTGATGCCCAGGATTGATGCCTCGCGGTTGATCGGTTCGATGGTATAGCTTCTGAATTCACCCACGAGTGCATCGTAATCGTTGAAGACAAAATAGTAGTTGTTTGAGAGATCGGCCGGCGGATTGAAATTCTGGGTGAGCAGGATATGGAATTTGAACTGTTTGGTGACGATCTCTTCCCCGAACGTGCAGACCTTATCGACGCGAATGTTTTCGACCCTTCCGGGGACCTTTTCCCGTTGAGAAAAACTGTAGAATTCGACGTTCTCATAATTGGCGGTGAGCTGGTATTGCCGGGCTGACAGGATCTTCAGGTTAAAGCGGATATTGACCGGTTGCGGGACGGCCGTATCGAAGACGACCGTGAAGGGCGATTCTGTATATAACTCGCGGGTGACCAGCTGGTCGGTATTGAAATAAGAAACTTCAAATCCCGATTTCAGCAAGGCGCGGTAGGTGAGCGACCACGATTGCAGGATCCCGATCTCGTTTTGCAGGTTCTGCATGCTGTTGAAGAACCCGAGCCCGATCATATCCTGGGGATTCATGCGGTATTCCGATTTGTCTTTTACCAGGATGGTGGCCTCTACCTCATAGATGGGTTTTGCATATTTGTTGAAGAGAAAGGCGATGGCCAGCGCCACGAGGATGGTGATCACGAACAGGTACCAGTGCCTGTATACCTTTAGCAGGAGGATCTTGTAATCGATCGTCTGCTGGTGTTCGGCGAATTCCCTGAAATTGTCGTTCACGGCTAAAAGGTATTGATGAAGGTGAGTAACAGGATGATCGTGGATATGGCTGCAAATACCGTCCCGTAGGGGAACGTAGCGCCTCCCCATTGTTTGACCGGCAGCGGGGCTGCATACAACACGTCATTGGGCCTGAGGTAATAATAGGGCGAAGAGAGGATCGTTACACTGTTGAGATCGAGGTAGTGGATCTCCGAACCGGCTTCAGTCACACGGATCAGGGCCACCTGTTTCCGGTTTGCAAAATCCGTGAAATCACCCGCCATGGCGATCCCCTCGAAAATCGTGATCTTGTCCTGGTACACCTTGTACTCGCCGGGTTTCTGCACCTCCCCAAGCATGGTTACGTTGAAATTTACCAGTTTCACGATCACGATCGTTTCTTTCAGGTAATCGCTGACCAGCAGTTGCAGTTTGTCTTTAATTTGTTCGACCGTCAGGTCTTGCACATTCACCTTGCCGATGACGGGGAAATCGATGTACCCTTCCTGGTTCACGGTGTAACTGTTCAGGTAGATGGACGCATCGCTGGTCATCTCCGTGGCCCCCATCTGCTGGTTGAAGATCTCGTTGGCCTTTTCGCTGAGGCTCTTGATGCTGACGTACAGGTTGTCGTTGGGTCTCACCCGGTATTCCGCCTGCTTTTTCAGCTGCCACATCAGGATGGTGTCTTTTTCATCCGCCTGCTGCAGGTACCGGATCTTTTTTTGGGAGACGCACCCGGACAGGAGGATCATGAGAACGGATGCGAACAGGAGTGCTTTCCCGAATACAAAGTGGATGTTTCTCATGGGGGCTCTGTTAGGGTTGCAAAGGTAGGGTTTTTCCTGTAAACATAAAAGTTCACGAAGCGACCGCTTCCCCCATAAGCGTGGCGGAGGTGGAACGCAGGATGCGCACCGTGGCATAATCCCCCGGCCGGGATCCCTCTTTGGGGAAGACCACCATTTTGTTCTGGGAGTTCCTGCCGGCCCAATGGTCGGGCGATCGTTTCGATACCGATTCGATAAGCACGTCGAACACCCGGCCAGTATCACGGCGGTTGCTTTGGGCCGAAAGCCTGTTCTGGAGTTCGATCACCTCCCTGAGCCGCCGCTCTTTGACTTCATCGGGCACGTTGTCATCGTAGCGGTCGGCCGCCAGTGTTCCGGGCCGTTCCGAGTAGCGGAACATAAAGGCCGCATCGAACTGTACCTGCTCCATCAGCGACAGGGTTTCACGGTGATCCTCTTCGGTCTCGTCGCAGAATCCGGCGATGATATCCGTGCTGATGCTGCACCCCGGGATGATCCTGCGGATCGCTTCGATCCGCTCAAGGTATTGTTCCCGGGTATATTTGCGGTTCATGTGGCCGAGCATGCGGTTGCTCCCCGATTGCACCGGCAGGTGGATCGCCTTGCAGAGGTTGGGATGCGCGGCGATGGTATGGAGCAGTTCGTCGGAAATATCTTTCGGATGCGAAGTGGCGAACCGGATCCGCATCAGCGGATCCACTGAGGCCACCCTCGTGAGCAATTCAGCAAACCGGACGGTCTTTTCGTCCTCATGCCATTCATAGGAATTCACATTCTGCCCGAGCAGGGTCACTTCCCGGAATCCCCTGCCGAACAGGTCCCGGGTCTCCTGCACAATGGAATCCGCCGGGCGGCTGCGCTCCTGTCCGCGGGTGGAAGGGACCACGCAGTAGGAACAATAGTTTTCGCATCCCCGCATGATGGAGATGAATGCCGTCACCCCGCTGGAGCTCAGCCTGACCGGGGTGATGCCTGCATAAGTTTCCTCCAGCGACAGGATCGTGTTCACGGCCCGCTGTCCGCTTTCCACCTGCTCCAGGAGATGCGGCAGGTCGCGGTAGGAATCGGGACCTGCGATCAGGTCGAGGAGCTGTTCTTCCTCCACGAGTGCGTTTTTCGTGCGTTCGGCCATGCATCCCAGCAACCCGATGATCAGGCCGGGATTCTTCTTTTTGAACGACCGGAAATAGTGCAGGCGTTTCCTGACCCGCTGTTCAGCGTTGTCGCGGATCGAACAGGTGTTGACGAATAGGATATCCGCCGCCCGGATGTCGGGTTCGAGCTCGTATCCCTGTTCCGACAGGATGGATGCAACAATCTCGCTGTCAGAGAAATTCATCTGACAGCCATAGGTTTCGATATAGATTCTTTTCTTTTTTTTCACGTTCCTGCATTACCTTTTGACTCCGAACCGGATTAAGGGGTCATAAAAGGGCTGCAAAGGTACGGATAATCGGCGAGCCGTTTTTTAATCCATTAATTATAGTACTTTTGCAGCGGGATGTTGGGATCTAACTAATGATCGAACGATGACAAAGAACTTAGTGATTGTTGAGTCTCCCGCGAAAGCAAAAACCATCGAAGGATTTCTGGGCAAGGATTATTCAGTTAAATCATGTTTCGGACATGTGATGGACCTATCCAAGAAGGACCTTGGAGTGGATATCGGGAAGGGATTTATTCCGAAATACATTATATCTCCTGAAAAGAAGAAAGTCGTCACCGAACTGAAGAAGCTGGCCAAGGAATCCGAAAAGGTATGGTTGGCGTCTGATGAGGACCGCGAAGGGGAAGCCATAGCCGCCCACCTGGTGGAGGCTCTCGAACTGGAGGAGAAGAATACGCATCGCATCGTGTTCCACGAGATCACCAAACCGGCGATCCTGGAAGCCATCGGCAGTCCACGGGCCATCGACCAGAACCTGGTCATGGCCCAGCAGGCCCGGCGCGTGCTCGACCGGCTGGTGGGTTTTGAACTTTCGCCCCTGCTGTGGAAGAAGATCAAACCGGCATTGTCTGCCGGCCGTGTGCAATCGGTCGCCGTGCGTCTCATCGTCGAGCGCGAGGAAGAGATCCGGAATTTCCAGTCGGTTGCCTCTTTCCGCGTGATCGGGCTCTTTCCCGTGAAGAGCGGGAAGAAGACGGTCGTGATGCAGGCTGAACTGAACAAGCGATTCGAGACCCGCGACGAAGCGTTCGAATTCCTGAAAGGGTGCAACCAATCGAAATATACGGTAGAGGATGTGGACACCAAGCCGGCAAAAAAATCGCCGGCCCCGCCGTTCACCACCTCCACCCTGCAGCAGGAGGCTTCGCGCAAACTGGGATTTTCCGTGGCCAATACCATGCGGGTGGCGCAGGAACTCTATGAATCCGGGAAGATCACGTACATGCGTACCGACTCGGTGAACCTCTCCTCCCTCGCATTGAACATGGCCAAAAAAGAGGTCACGGAAACATTCGGGCAGGAATACGTAAAGACCCGCAAGTACACTACCCGCACCAAAGGGGCGCAGGAAGCGCACGAAGCCATCCGGCCGACCTACCTGAATGCCCGGTCCATCGAAGGCGACCGGTCGAAGAAGAGACTGTACGACCTGATCTGGAAACGCACCATCGCTTCGCAGATGGCGGATGCGGAACTGGAGAAAACCACGGTTACCATTGGCATTTCCGGGGCCGAAGAAAAATTTATCGCACGCGGCGAGGTGATCCGTTTTGACGGGTTCCTGAAAGTCTACATGGAATCGTCGGACGACGCTCAGCCGGAAGAGGGAGAAAAGGTGCTGCCCCCGCTGCATGCCGGGGAGGAACTCACCATCCAGGAGATGACCGCCGAACAGCGGTTCACCCAGCAACCGACGCGTTACACCGAAGCGACACTGGTGAAAAAGATGGAAGAGCTGGGCATCGGCCGTCCCTCGACGTACGCCCCTACGATCTCCACCATTCAGAAACGGGGATACGTCGTCAAGGAAGACCGCGAAGGCATGATGAGACCGTATCTCGTGATCACCTGCAAAGGGACAGGGATCAGCGAGGAGACCCGCACGGAGAAGACCGGTTATGAAAAGAACAAACTCTTCCCGACGGATATCGGCACCGTGGTGAACAATTTCCTGATGCAGTATTTCGACGATATCATGGATTACAACTTTACCGCCCGGGTGGAGGAAGAGTTCGACGAGATCGCGCAGGGGAACCTGGTGTGGAATAACATGATCAGCGAGTTCTATTATCCGTTTCACGAACAGATCACCGGTACTCTGGAAGGAAGCCGGAAAGTGAGCGGAGAACGTGTGATCGGAAACGACCCGCAAAGCGGCGCCCGCGTGCTGGTCAAGATCGGCCGGTATGGCCCGATGGTGCAGATCGGCGAAGGAGAGAACGATCAGAAACCCCGTTTTGCCGCATTGAAGAAAGGCCAGAGCATCGACACCATCACCCTGGATGAAGCCATGGATCTGTTCAAGTTGCCCCGCACCCTGGGGAGTTATGAGGATAACGACGTGATCGTCTCCACGGGCCGGTTCGGACCCTACATCAGGCACAAATCGGCGTTCTATTCACTCCCGAAAACGGACGATCCGCTCTCGGTATCGCTTGAACGCGCCATCGAGATCATCACCCTGAAACAAAAAGAAGACCAGGGACGCATCATCCGCGAATTCCCGGAGGAGCCTACCCTGCGTGTCATGAACGGCCGTTACGGCGCTTACATCACATTCAACAAACAGAATTTCCGGCTTCCGAAAGGAACAAAACCGGAAGAACTGACGCTGGAGGGATGCAGAAAGATCGTGGCGGAAACGCAACCCACCAAATCAGCCAGGGGGAAGAAAAAGAAATAACCCAACCCAATCCAAACCAATATGGCCGAGTTCTTTGACCCGCTGCCCATCGACGAGATCTTCCCGCAGGAAGAAACCCCCTCGTTCCACCGCCTGGGCAACCTGATCCGTGCGTACACCGATGAAAACGACTTCCCCGAATTCCAGGATGCCGACCTGGCCCTGATCGGGGTGGGCGAAGAACGTAATGCGGTCCATAACGAAGGATGCGGCGAAGGTCCTGACCAGATCCGGAAATTCCTGTACAGGCTGGCCCCGGGATTCGTCACGCCCAGGATCATCGACCTGGGCAACCTGAAACGGGGACATACCGTATCCGACACCTATTTCGCCCTCAGTTCTGTCCTCGCCGAACTGCTTAACGCAAACATCATCCCGGTCATCCTCGGCGGAAGCCAGGACCTCACCTATGCCAATTACCAGGCATACCAGAACATCGGCCAGATCATCAACATCGTTTCGGTCGACAGCATGTTCGACCTGGGTCAGAGTGAACATGAACTCAATTCGCAATCGTTCCTCAGCAGCATCATCCTTTACCAGCCCAACTACCTGTTTAACTACGCCAATATAGGCTACCAGAGCTATTTCATCGATCCGGAGGCCCTGAAGCTGATGAAAAACCTCTTCTTCGACACCTACCGGCTGGGCATCCTCAGGGAAAACATGGAAGAGATCGAACCGATCGTGCGAAACGCCGACATGCTCACCTTCGATATCTCCTCAGTGCGCTTTTCGGATGCCCCGGGCAACCGCAATGCCACGCCGAACGGGTTTTACGGTGAAGAGGTCTGCCAGATTATGCGTTACGCAGGGCTGAGCGACAAGCTGACCTCCATCGGCTTTTACGAGTACAACCCGCGCTGCGACCGCGACGGCCAGACGGCCCACCTGATCGCCCAGATGATCTGGTACTTCATGGACGGTTTTGTCAACCGCCAGCATGATTTCCCGTTCCGCAACGAAGAGGATTACGTGAAATATCACGTCAGCATCACAGACCACAAACAGGATATCGTGTTTTACAAAAGCAAGAAGACCGACCGCTGGTGGATGGAGATCCCGCTCCCGGCCGAACAGCGGATCAAATACGAACGGCATTACCTTGTCCCCTGTTCCTATAAGGATTACCAGGCGGCCAGCAACAACGAGATCCCCGACCGCTGGTGGATGGTTTACCAGAAATTATTGTAAGCATGCATAATACCGGATTACCCGATCCGATCCGGATTCTCCGATAAAAAACTCTTCCACCCGGTATATTTGGCGGCTTTGACCGGCCGGCTCTGCTGAAAGTGATGGCATACGGCCACGGCGAGACCATCCGTGGCGTCGAGGTATTCAGGAGCTTCACTGAACTCGACCATCCTGGCCAGCATTGCCGCCACCTGCTCCTTTGAGGCACTCCCTTTCCCCGTGATCGATTGCTTGATCTTGCGGGGCGAGTACTCGAAGATCGGGACGGACCGGTAGAGCGCTGCGGCCATGGCTACACCCTGGGCCCGGCCGAGTTTCAGCATCGACTGCACGTTCTTTCCGAAAAAGGGCGCTTCGATCGCCAGTTCATCCGGTTTGTAACGTTCGATCAGCTCGAGCGTTTTTTCAAAAATCCTTTTCAGCTTCAGCGGATGATCGTTGGTTTTGACTAATTTTAGGACGCCGAGAGTGATCAGCCGGAGCCGGTTTCCGTCAACGGCGATGATGCCGAACCCCATGATGTTCGTTCCGGGATCGATACCCAGGATGATTCTTTCGGATGGCAAGCTTGCAGGATTATGATCAGGACAAAAGTACGCAAAACCTACAATCTCCTCATTCAGCTCACTATCCTGGTACTGACTTTCTATTTTATTTACCGGCAGGTGTTCGAGAAGACCGACATCCTGAAAGTCATGAATGTCGTCAGGGAGAGGTGGTCGTCGTCCGGTTTTGGCAACATGATGATCCTCATCGCCGGGTTGATGGTGGTCAACTGGGCCATTGAATCGGTAAAATGGAAATACCTGATCGGCAAGATCGAACGGGTCGGTTTTTTCAAGGCATTCTATGCCGTGCTGGCCGGCGTAGCGGTCAGTTCGTTCACGCCGAACCGGATCGGCGAATACTTTGGCCGGGTATTCGTCCTCGACAAGGCCAGCCGGTTCGAAGGGACCCTCGTCACCATCCTCGGCAGCATGAGCCAGTTGCTGGTTACCATCATCACCGGGAGCGCCGCCCTGCTGGTCTTCATTCCCCTGTGGCCGGGACCTCATGCGTTCATCAACGGGTACCTATTCTATATGGTCGCCACCGTGGTCGTCCTGCTGAACCTGATCATGATCGGACTCTTTCTGAACGTTTCGTTCCTCTCCAGCCTCAAGGAAAAGATTCTGAAGTCGAGGCTTAAGAACCTCCGGCGGTTTTTCCGCGTGTTTGCGTTCTATCACAGCCGCGAACTGCTGTCGGTGCTGGGACTCAGCTTTGCCCGGTACCTGGTCTTCGCCACGCAGTTCTATCTGCTCCTCCGGCTTTTCGCGGTCGACATTCCATACCCTGAAGCGCTGATCCTCATCTCCCTGGTCTATTTCGTGATGGCCATCATCCCGACGGTGTTCATCACCGAACTCGGGATCCGGGGCTCGGTTTCGCTCTATTTTTTTGGCATCTACATGGCCGGCACAACAATGGACCCGGAGACCGTCAACTTTGGCGTCTTTGCTGCATCTACGCTCTTATGGGTCATTAATGTGGGAGTTCCCGCCCTCATCGGCAGCTTGTTCGTGTTCAGGCTGACATTTTTCAGGAAGACCGTAATCCAGCCGCAAAAAGGATGATGCTGTCAGGGATCGCAGGCACGGCGCTCATTTTCCTTACCGGGGCTTATGCCCTGATGATCCTGTGGTTTACGGTACCGCTGATCCGGAAACGGCGAAATCCGTCCGCGGATCACGAATTGCCGCCTGTCACCATCATCATTGCGGCCAGGAACGAGGAACCATTGCTTCCGGCTTGCCTGGACAGCATCCTGTTGCAGGATTACCCCGCTGAACGGTACCAGGTCCTGGTCAGCGACGACCATTCCACTGACCGGACGGCTGAAACCGTCAGGGAGTACCAGCGGCAGTTCCCGGCTGCCGGACTGATCCTGATTTCAGCCGGGCCAAAGGAACCGGCCGGGAAAAAAGCGGCTATCGAAAGGGCCCTGGCCATGGCGGCCGGGGAGGTGATCCTGACGACCGACGCCGATACTTCCCGGGGTACCGGGTGGCTCCGGGCGATGACTGCAGGATTTCCGGCAGGGATGCCGGCAATGGTGCTCGGGCCGGTGCTGCTGACCGGCAGCTGTTTCTTCCAGCGCCTGCAACGGCTGGAGTTCCTGGGGATCATGGGACTCACGGCCGGATCGGCCGTTTCAGGCACCCCGCTGATGTGCAACGGAGCCAACCTGCTCTATTCGAAGAGCGGCTTTTTCGAAACGGGCGGATTCGGGGGAAACCGAAAGTTCTCGTCCGGCGACGACCAGTTCTTACTGGCCGGATTCAGGAAGCGGTATGGGCGAAATGCCGTTACGTTCGCGTTCCGGGATGAAGCCGTCGTATCCACTCCCGCCGAAAACACCTTCGCAGGTTTTTTAAACCAACGGTTCCGCTGGGTATCGAAGAGCAGAGGGTACCGTGATCCTGTGGTCATCCTGGTGGGTGCGATCACTTGGATCTTCCAGGCCGCCCTGCTGGTTGCCCTGGTGGCCGGGATGTTCGGACATCCGATCGGAAAGATCGCACTGCTCTGCGTGGGCATCAAACTGGTGGCCGATCTCCCCCTGGTCGCCGGGATGGCCATCTTTTTCCGGACCGTGGCCGACCTGTGGCTATACCTTCCGGCACAACTCTTCCAGGTCGTTTATGTTCCGCTGACCGGATTGCTTGGATTGATTCTTCCCTACCGGTGGAAGGGACGGCTCATCAGGGCATGAGCCAGGAACAGGTCGCCGGGTTCCGTGATTTTGATATTGGACGGATCGCCTTCGATCAGATGGATGCGAACGCCGGAGGATTCAAGAACCGTTGCGTCATCGGTGAATCCCGGACGATATTCCTGACGGAAGGCGGCATGCGCTTCGGAGAGCCGGAATACCTGGGGGGTCTGGACCAGGTGGTAGGCAGACCGGTCGACCGGCCGGTTTCCTTCACCTTCGGTGAAGCGCATGGATTCGTTGACCGGTGTAACGGGCACTGCATTGCCTGCGCGTTCCGCCTCCTCAAAGGCTTTCCGGATCAGCGCAGCTGAAACCAGGGGCCTTGCGCCATCGTGAATCGCTACGATCCCGTCATCAGGAAGTGTGTCCAGCGCATTCCGGACGGAATGAAACCGGGTCTCCCCGCCCGGCACCAGCCGGTGCGGGATCCTGCAGTGATGGGTTTTCAACAGGTCGGTCCACCGGGACATTGTATTCTCTGGAAGCGCGATCACGACGGAGGCTTCGGGAATGGCAGTGTAAAAGGCCGACAGGGTGTGGATCAGGACCGGACGGTCGTCAAGCAACAGGAACTGTTTCGGGATCTCTGACCCCATCCGGGTCCCGGTCCCGCCGGCCACGATGATCACAAACTGTTTCAAACGGAAGTCCCGTTAAATGATCAGCATCGGGTGGCCGTAAGTGAAGAACTTATATTTCTTCTCGACAGCCACTTCATAAGCATGCATCAGGTTCTCGTATCCGGCGAATGCGGCGGTGAGCATCATCATCGGGGTTTGCGGCAAGTGGAAATTGGTCAACATGGCATTGGCGATGCTGAAGTCATAAGGCGGGAAAATGAATTTGTTGGTCCAGCCCGTATAGGGTTTCAGCATGCCTGAAATGGTCACCGACGACTCGACAGCTTTCATGGTGGTGGTGCCGATGGCCACGACCTTCTTCTTGTTCGCCTTGGCCCGGTTGACGATCTCGACCGTTTCGGGTTCGATGATTACCTCTTCGCTGTCCATCTTGTGCTTGGTGAGATCTTCCACATCGATGGTGCGGAAGTTCCCCAGCCCGACATGCAGGGTGATCTCTGCGAAACTAATACCCTGTAATTCAAGACGTTTCATGATCTCACGCGTGAAATGCATCCCTGCGGTCGGGGCGGCAACAGCTCCTTCACGCTTGGCGAATATGGTCTGGTACCGTTCCTCGTCCTCGGCGGTGGCCGGCCGGTTATGGATCTTTGGCAGGGGCGTCTCCCCGAGCCGTTGGATGGTCTTTTTAAACTCGTCGTATGGGCCGTCGAACAGAAAGCGGATGGTACGGCCGCGGGAGGTGGTGTTGTCAATGACCTCAGCCACCAGGGAATCGTCTTCACCAAAATAGAGCTTATTCCCGATTCGGATTTTCCGTGCCGGATCGACAAGCACGTCCCACAGCCGTGATTCCCGGTTCAGTTCACGGAGCAGGAACACCTCGATCTTGGCGCCGGTCTTTTCCTTTTCGCCGTAAAGGCGGGCCGGGAATACCTTGGTGTTATTTATAATGAACACATCACCGTCCCCAAAGAATTTCAGGATGTCCTTGAAATGCAGGTGCTGGATCTCGCCGGTTCTCCGGTCGAGCACCATCATGGGAACTTCATCTCGTTGTTTGGGAGGATGGTTGGCAATGAGTTCGGGAGGAAGATGGAAACGGAACTGTGATAATTTCATTGGTCTTTGCCTCTAAACGGGGGTGCAAAGTTAAGGATTTTTACCCCCCGTTGTCAAGAGATAACAAAGACTATTTAAAAACTATTCTCGGAACAACGCCAGGATATCTTGTCCGTCCTTCAGGTGATATCCTTGAATGCCAGTAAGTTCTGCCCCATTAACATGAATTTGCGTATCATCGATAAATAGTGTTTCACGGGGTGAAATGGCGCCATCAGCCAAAACGTATTCGAAGATCTCACGGCCGGGTTTGCTTAAGCCGATCCGGAAGGAAAACCACGCCTTTTCGAACAGGGCATCGAAACCGGGGTATCCGAACTCCCGGCGGAACCGTTCAGCATAACAATCGTAGTGGATCCGGTTCGAATTGCTGAGGAGGAAAATCCGGTAGTGTTGGCGGAGTTTTTCCAGCAGGTGGATCCTCGGCGCAGGGATCTCCAGCAGCAGGGCGTTCCAGGCATCGTCTATTTGTTCATCGCTGAGCGGATGCAGATAGAAATCGCGTATGGCCTGCCGGAACTGTTCCGGGGAGATCCGGCCGGTTTCCAGCTCGCCGACCAGCAACCCAAACTCCCTCGCGGTTTCTTCCGGGGAGCGTTCCCGCCCCGGCTTAGGTGGACCGAACTCTTTGAATTTCAAGATTGTGATCTGGGGATCAATCGGACAGATCACCCCGCCGAAATCGAAGATTATATTCTTGACAGATTCCGGATCCCGGATTCCGGATACAGGATTGATCATCATGATTTTCTGCTTGTTAACCCTAACCAGGCCGTTCGGGTCCGGATGGTCCGCAAAGATAGTCAAATTGCTGAAATGAACATTCCCAGGTCTGCATTCGACATATTCTCCATAACAAAAATATTTTTTAATAACATATCATACTGAATTTATTTCTAATTTTACAGATGTTCGCCGAACTACCCGGTGCGAACACCAGGACACGGTCGATTTTTTGTTGACTGCTATTACAGGGAAAAGCTAAAGGTCTGAAATGGACCTGATTATGTATTCCTGTATGATGCCTATTGCACTAGAATAGCTATTCACCAATAAAAAATCAGACCATGAAAAAAAATCTGTTACTTCTGTTTTTAGGGATACTCATGTTCGGTTCCGTATCCGCCCAGGTCGGGATCGGTACGAATAACCCGGATGTTTCGGCAATGCTTGATGTGTCAAGTTCAAGCAAAGGGGTTCTCCTTCCCCGGTTGACCACGCAGCAGAGAAATGACATCGCGTCACCCCAGGAAGGGCTGCTGGTTTATGATTCTGAGGAAGCAGCTTTTTATTACTACACAGATGGCGAGTGGAAGTCCCTGGCAGAATGTGAACCAGAAGGCAGCGGAGCGGCAAACCAGGTGGCGTACTGGACCGGTTCTGACGACCTCTCGGGAAGCAACTCCCTGGTATGGAACGGGGGAAAGCTCGGCATCGGGACCTCAGCGCCGTTGTCCCCGTTAACGGTTAGTAATACAACCGGAGTTCTCAGCTTTGCCGTCGAAGCTCCGTCGGGCATGACCGCAACGGATAACACGATCGCCGGCAGGGCTGCAGGCTTCAACCTGTCATCGGGAACGAAAAATACAGCATTCGGCTATGAAGCGCTCTTCACTACCTCCACCACAGCCTATAACACCGCCTTTGGCTACCAGGCGCTGAGGGCAAATACGTCCAATGACAACACGGCTGTGGGCACGTCGGCGCTTGCGCAGAACAACACCGGATGGGACAACACAGCCGTCGGGCACCAGGCATTGTCCTCAAATCAGGGAGGATATTCCAATACTGCGATTGGAATGGGAGCCCTTTACCTGAATAATTCCATCGGCAACACGGCAACCGGCTGTCGCGCCCTCTATATGAACCAGGGCGGCATGGGTAACACAGGCATGGGTGTGAATGCCCTGACTGCCAATGCTTCTGGCAACGACAACACCGCAGTGGGTGCGGAGTCGCTGAAGGCCAATACGACTGGTCACCGCAACACGGCAGTCGGGAAGGAAGCGTTCACCACGGGAACCGGTTACAGCAACTCAACAGCGATCGGCTATTATGCACAGATCACCGACAACAACATGGTGAGGCTGGGGAACGACAATATCACCAGCCTGATCTGCATGGGCGCTTACGCAGCCACTACCACCAGCAGTCCAAACCTGTATGTGGACAATACCGGCAAGTTTTTCAGGAGCACCGCGTCGTACATCAACCTTAAAGCGGCCTTCACCCCCTCCGGCAGCGCTGATCCTGCAGGTACGACCGGCGATGTCACCTGGGATGACAATTATCTTTATGTAAAGACCTCTGCGGGCTGGAAACGCACCGCGCTGTCAGGGTTCTGACCCGGGAAACTGACCAGGCGGGACAATCGGGATTTTACTTACCTTTGCACCTCAATTCGTACTTCGTACATCGTACTTCGTACTTCGAATTGGGGCCCATAGCTCAGTTGGTCAGAGCAGTAGACTCATAATCTATTGGTCCCAGGTTCAAGTCCTGGTGGGCCCACGTAACCAGGTGCAATATGTAATGTGTAACGTGCAGGAACTAGGTTCCGCACCTTACAATCATTTTACAGAATTGTTGCTTTCCCCCTAAAAATGTCATATCTTTCTGGCTTCTTGTTGACTACAGGGAGTCATGTTACGTATAGTTATCATTGATGACGAGGCCCACATCAGGGATTCGCTCGTAAAATTGCTCGCAAAATATTGTCCGGATGCAACGGTCGCCGGGACTGCCTCAGGCGTTGCCAGCGGAATTAAGCTGATCAGGGAAGTTCGGCCTGATTTACTCCTCCTTGATATTCAGATGACCGACGGTACCGGGTTTGACTTGCTGCAGGGAATACCGGATGTTGAGTGCAAGGTCATTTTCGTAACGGCGTATGACCAGTATGCCGTCCAGGCATTCCGGTGCGCGGCTGTGGACTACCTTCTGAAACCTGTCAACCCGGAACACCTGGCCGCAGCTATCGACAGGGCGGCACATCTGGTCGCTGACCATTTCAACCTGCAGGTAGATACGCTAAAGTCAAACCTGAAAGCAGCCTCCAATCAGGATAAGAAGATCATTCTCAAGACCACCGATCAGATTTATCTTCTGGACATTAAAAATATTGTCACCTGCGAATCCGACAGCTGCTACACCACGGTCCACACGTTACAGGGCGACCACATCATGGTTGCAAAAACACTGAAAGAGTATGAAGAGATGTTGACGGGCTGCGGATTTTTCAGAGTCCATAAATCCTGGCTGATCAACCTCGCACATATCCGCCGGTTTGAAAAACAGGATGGCGGTTACATTGTGCTTGCAGGCGACCTGAAAGTTCCCGTGGCCTCGCGGAAACGGGAAGAAATGATGGAATTGCTGGAAAAAATGGCTGAATGACCTATTTGTCTCGCTTTCGGGGAATTGTTTTTTTTCTTTTTGTATCGTTGGCCGGCTATTCCCAGGTCAACAGGATTCTTTCCCCTGCCGGTATCGATAGCATTGTCCGGTTGTTGCCTGCCTCTGACAGCAGGAAACAAGTGGATATCATGAATATGATCGCCTACAGTCTTGCGCCGGTGAATTTCGATTCCAGCATCCGGTTTTCTGCCCGTGCTGCCCGTCTTGCGATACAAACCGGCTATGAGAGGGGGTTGGGGCTTGCCCGGTTCAATACGGGCAACGCCTACTATTACAAGCTGGAAGTTAAGAATGCACTTTTATCCTATCTGTCTGCACAATCATTATTGGACAACGGGTCCTATTATGACGAACTGGGAGAGGTTTGCCTGATGCTTGGCCACATCAATTTCCTGATCCGGAGGTGTGAAAATGCAGTGTCCTTTTACCGCGCAGCCCTGAAGTATACCGCTGCAACACAAAACGAAGCTTTCAAGTCAGTGGTATATGATGCGATGGGACTGGCCATTTGTTTCCTGGAATGTGAATCCACTGACACTGCTGTGGCGTACGGGTTTAAACAGCTGAATTATGCCCGAAAAATCAGTGACCGCAACCTTGAAGCCCGGGCCTTGTCTGATATCGGAATGTTTTACAGCGTTGAGAAAGCGTTTCTTCCTAAGAAAAAGATGGCCCTGGTTTATTGCGATTCAGCATTGCGGCTGGCAGAAGAACTGGATAACCGTGCAATGATCTGTGTGATCAACCTTAATCTTGGCGGTTATTACGACCGGACTTCCTATTTGACCGACTCCACTCTTGACCTCGGCCGTTCACGTGCTTTTTACCAGAAATCTTATGAAGCGGCGAAGCAGATCGGAAGCAATTACATACAGTCCATTTGTCTGAACGCTCTCGCGGCGATCGATATTGAGGAAAGGAACTATGACAGGGCCCGGATCCATCTGGACTCCAGCGAAGCGAGGCTGAATGATTTTTTTCAATATGACTGGAAGTTCAGGATAGTCCCGCCCGGTATCGTAAACGCTCTTGGGAAACCTTTTGAATATGTTGTGGCTCTTCGGGAACAAACCGCCATGTGGAGGGCCCGGTATCAGTTGGCGATGGCAACAGCTGATTACCGGAAGGCAGTTGACTATCTGCAGTCATACAACCAGTCAAAAGATACCATGTACGCCGCTCAGCAGGGGAAACAGCTGGAGTTGATGATCGCAGAAGATGAACAGGCGAGGCAGGCACAGAAGATCCAATCGCTGGAGCAGGATAATGAGCTTAATAAACTGAGGTACTCCAAAAGCATTATTATTGCATTTGCAACAGGGACAGGAATAGTGCTTGTGAGCGTGATCCTTCTGCTCTTTTTCCAGAGAAAGCAGTTACGTGCCGAGCGCAAATCGGTTATAATGGAGCAACGGTTGCTGCGCGCGCAGATGAACCCCCACTTCATCTTCAACTCCCTTGCCAGCATCCAGAATTTCGTCATCAACGAGAATTCAGACCAGGCCAGCATTTACCTTTCCAGGTTCTCGCAGCTTGTGAGGAATATCCTCGACAATTCCGTGGAGGATTACGTACCACTGGAGAAAGAGATCGAAACCATTGAGAATTACCTCGAGTTGCAGAAAGCCAGGTATGCGGGGAAGTTTGAGCACACGATCGAGGTCGATGACCGGATCGACAGGGAGGGAACACTTATCCCTCCCATGCTGGCCCAGCCATTCATTGAGAATGCGATCGAGCATGGCATCCGGCACAAAAATTCACCCGGATTGATCAATATCAGGTTCAGGCTCACCGACGGCCTGATCCGGTTCGAGGTGGAAGACGACGGGGTAGGGAGGGACAGGGCAAAAGAGATCGAGCAGAAATTGGGAAACAGGCATCGTTCAATGGCGACCTCGATCACCCGTGACCGGCTGCATGTACTCAATAAAAAACTAAAGCAAAAGATCCACATGGAGATAATCGACCTCAAGGACGATCAGGGGAAAGGATGCGGCACCAGGGTGGAGTTCGGAATACCGGTCATCGTAAAATAACAGGCATGAGAGGGTTGATTCTTCTTTTCATCATGATATTCCTGGCCTGTGGCAGGGAAAGTGAAGACCCGTCCTTGAAATTCACGGCTAGTGTGAACAACCCGGTGCTAAACCCCGGAATACCCGGTGAATGGGATGACATGTCGGTACAGGTCCCATATGTGGTCGCGGTGGAAGGAACCTTGTACCTTTTCTTTACGGGTTTCAGTTCCGACGGTCCGCCGGCGATCGGTATTGCAACGTCCGGCGACGGGGTTCATTTCACGAAACTAAAGGAGAACCCTGTCTTCGCCGCCGACGGAACAGGGATAGACGCTTATGGGGTCGGAGCGCAGGTGATCATAAAAGGAAAAGAAGGTTGGGTCATGTATTACAACGCACGCGACATTTCGGGATACGGACCTGGCTCCTATATAGGACGAGCGACGGCCGATGAACTGGCCGGTCCCTGGTACAGAACAGAAACACCGGTCCTGGTTACGGGCAAAACCGGGGATTGGGATGCCGGTTTCGTTTTTCCGACCTCGGTCCTGATCAACGATGACGGGCTTTACATGATGTATTATTCAGGAGGGACCGGGTTTGATTTTGACAGTAAGAATTACATCGGACTGGCCACGTCTGCAGACGGAATAACCTGGAAAAAATACAATAACCCCGCTACAGCAGGACATCCTTATGCCGAGAGCGACCCTGTTTTAATGTCTGGAAAAAGCGGTGACTGGGATGGCTTTGAGACCTGGTCTTGCTATGTTTTCAGAAATGAAGACGGGTTTGTGGCAGTTTACTCCGGGGGACCCCACCTGGAGGGAGGTCAAACTCTTGCTGCAGGATATGCCACGAGTAATAACGGGATCCAATGGACAAAATACGGAGGAAATCCGGTTTTTGAAGCGGGGGATGATCCCTTCGGCAACGCCCAGGATGGGAATGCAATCATTGAATTCCCGGTCCTGGTCGTCACTGACACTGCCTGGTTGTTGTATTATGATTATGGAAGCATTGTCGGGAAGATCGGGTTGGCGGTTTCAAAAATAAATGAGCCCGGAAGATGATCGGCTGATGATAAAATACATTCTAATTATATTGATGTGTATTGCACTGGTTGGTTGTCTGAATGAAGATTACCCGGATCCGCCTGAATTCAGTGCATATGTTCGAAATCCTGTGTTGAGCAGGGGAGACTCAAATCAGTGGGATAACGAATGCATTGTTTCTCCTTATGTTATATGGGACGGGGACCTGTGCTATATGTTCTATACTGGTTTTAATGCCGATGGTCCTGCTTCGATCGGGTTGGCCATATCAACGGATGGTTATCATTTCTCGAAGCTGTCAGTCAATCCTGTATTAACCCCTGCCGGAAAGGGATTTGACGCATTTTCAGTGGGTGGACCGATCGTAGTCCGGGAAGATACTTGCTGGGTCATGTATTATAATTCCCTTGAGATTTCAGGGTTTGGCCCCGGCCCGTTCATTGGCCGGGCCACTTCAAGCAGGCCGGAAGGTCCATGGCACCGCAGTGAACAGCCGATATTAACAACGGGAAGCAAAGGTGAATGGGATTCTTACTATATATTTCCGACTTCCCTCATTGTGGGTGAAGATGGTACCCGGATGTTATATTATTCAGGAGGGAACGGATTTGATTTTTCCAGTAAAGGAGCGATCGGTCTTGCCACTTCAACTGACGGGAAAACGTGGAAGAAGCACAATAAGCCTAAGACTTCAGGAAAGCCATACGCAGAAAGCGATCCGGTTTTATTGCCAGGGAAAGAGGATGAGTGGGATTCAGACGAGATATGGACATGCAATATAATTAGTAAGGCCGGTGGTTATGAAGCATATTATTCAGGGGGGAAGATAGGCAGCACATTTGAGATATTGTCGATAGGACATGCGATCAGCAATGACGGTATTCATTGGAATAAGTTCAGGGATAATCCCATGTTCAGGGTAGAAGACGACCCGTTCAGCCAAAATAAAGAAGCAGGACTCGAAGGCCCTTTTGTAATAATTCATGACAGTTTATATTTCATGTATTATGATTATGGTACGATTTTAGGGAGTATCGGTCTTGCAACCGCCCCTGTTCAATAAATTCCTTCCGGCAGATTCTTAATCACTCCCGGCGTTCTCTTAACGGTTCCATTTTCATTGTTAGGCGGTCATACTTTTATTCGAAAAAACCGTAGCATGAAAAGAACAGTTACAATTTGCGCAGTGAGCATGATGATGTGTCTCGTTGCAGGATGGAACGGGACGTTTGCTCAGACCCCCCCGGATCCGGTTGATTTTTTCGGGAATTTAAACAATCCTGTCCTCGTTCATGGAGGAACGGGTACCTGGGATGAAATGACAGTCGCTCCTAATTGCGTTTGGGAAGATGGAACTTTTTATCTGTTCTACACCGGCATGGGCGGAATTGGAATGGCTACTGCATCCGATGGCTTTACGTACACAAAATTTTCCGGTAACCCTGTATATACGCAATCCGGCGTGGGATTCGATTCGCTGGGATCCGGTGCGCCGGTTCTCATAAAGGAACCCTCGCAATGGGTCATGTATTACAATGCGCGCCAGTTCCCCGGCTGGGGGCCGGGTGAATCTATTGGCCGTGCCACTGCTGACAGCCTTACAGGTACCTGGGAGCGATACCCGGAACCGATAATTACCCATGGAGGGGCTGGCGAATGGGACTGTGGACTGATCTCCCCTTGCAGCGTCCTGCCTTTGGAGACCGGCGGATTCATCATGTTCTATTACGGATCGAATGACTTCAATGGCATCTGGCTGATGGGAATGGCGACCTCAGCAGACGGCATAGTCTGGACCAAATATGATAATCCCGAAACCACGGATCCACCCTTTGCCGAAAGTGACCCGGTGATTCCGGCAGGTGCGACGGGTGAATTTGATGAGTGGGGTGTACTGGGTGCCGGTGTCATCAAAAAAGGAGATTATTATCACATGTATTATACCGGTTATGGCCCAGGTCCGGGAGGATACAAAACGGATATCGGTTTTGCATATAGTCTGGACGCCATTAACTGGGTAAAATGGATTGAAAACCCGGTATACGTGATGGAGGATGACCCGTACATGAATGGCAACGCTATTTTTGAGCAGAATTGTATTTTCCTGTACAATTCAACCCTTTTCATGTATTATGATTATGGGGTGGTGGAAAATGCGATCGGGATGGCGACAGGAGATGTTATCGATGCGATTTGGGATGGGAAAGACCGGACCGATGCCATTATGGTGATCAATTATCCAAACCCGGTTAAATCATCAACCCTCTTTTTCTATGAATTGCCTGTTGCCGGAAATGTTGTGCTCAAGATCTACGACAACCTCGGGCACATCGTCGCGATGCCTGCCAATGGATGGCAGAAAACTGGCGAACACCGTCTTCTCTTCGATGCGGGGCAACTGCCTGCCGGGATCTATTACTACAGGCTGGAGGCGGGTGATTTCAACGGTTCCGGTAAGCTGATCAAACTGTAAATCCGGAAACGAGGCACGATGAAAAAGATCGTATTTGCAATCATAGTGTCGGGACTGGTCACACTGGGTGCATACGGCCAGGATCCCTTCATTCAGAATTGCATCGGCCAGGTGAATGCCGACAGCATCCGGGCAACGCTGGAGCACCTGGAGGGATTCGGCACGCGCTACGCCATTGCGGATAACCGGAAGGAGGTGGCCGACTGGATTGCCGGCAGGTTCCTGCAATACGGATACACCGATGTGAAGCTGGATTCTTTCCAAAGCATGGTCAACTATCCCGGGGTGGGCGATTCCCTCATCTGGCAATATAACGTCGTTTGCTCCGAAACGGGCAAGAATGCGCCCGGGGAGGTCTGCATCATGGGCGGCCATTATGATACCTATTGCGACGGAGATCCATACACGCTCGCCCCGGGCGTGGATGACAACGGCTCGGCAGTGGCCGCAACACTCGAAACGGCACGCGTCATGAAACAGTTAGGCCTTCAGCCGGAATCGACCATCCGCTTTATCCTGTTTGCAGCTGAGGAGATCGGCTTCCTCGGAAGCATTCACCAGGCGGAAACCTCCGCCGGAAATCATGAGGATATCCGGCTTGTGTTCAATATGGATATGATCGCTTTCAATCCGGACAACCTGGATACCGTCTATCTTTTCCGGTATAAACATGCGGAATGTGCGTTTAACATCGCCGACAAGGCTTACCGGGAATATACTGACCTTTCGGTGCTGACGGGCCCCCCGGAAGACGAAGCCAGGTCCGATTCCTACACCTACTGGAACTATGGTTACCCCGCGACGTGGGCCTTTGAGTATGACTTCAACGACTTTTACCACTCTGAAGCCGATATCCTGGCAAACTGCAACATCGGCTATTGCACTGAGATCGTACGGGGAGCTTTCGCCACGATCCTCGAGATGCAATCCAGGCCTTTCCCGCCGGGCGTTGCTGCGGAATCCTCACCGGAAGCGATCACCGTCAGCTGGCGTCCAACGGAAAACGGACGGGCATCAGGATATCATGTATACCGAAGCGAAAACGACAGCATGGGCTTTCTCCCGTTGAATACCACACTCATCACCGACACGATGTTCATTGACGAGAGCATCGATGCCGGAAGGGATTACTATTATTTTGTAACGCTGGTCAATGACTCTCTTCGTGAAAGTGCTGCTTCAAATGTTGTCAACGGCGCCCGGTTCGGGTTTACCGATTCGTTACTGGTCGTGGCCTGCCTGAAAGGGACACAAACCATCCCCGATAGCATCCTGCAGTTCTATAAAGCGGTATTGGACAGCATCCCTTACCGCTGGTTCGACATGAACCAGGAAAATCCGCTGACCCTGGGGACCCTTGCCGGTTACCGGAATACCTTGTGGATCGTCAATTCATTTGATTACGACAAGATCACAGATGACGCTTCCGATGCGTTGAAAACCTTCTTCGACAATGGGGGCAACATGATGTTCGCAGGATTTTCTTTCTCCCGGTTCATGAACGGAAATATCGGCTATCCCTTCAGGCATCCTGACGCTTCGGTGAGCGGCAGGTATTTCAAGCTCGATTCTGCATATAAAACCATCAGCAGTTTAATGTACCGGGCATATCCGGATGAAACGGGATATGACACGCTGAGGATTGATTCATCAAAGACGAATAAACCTGGTTTTCCGGGCGAACTGTACAATATCGAAGTCTATGTTCCTGCAGATTCAGGAAATCCCGTTTACCGGTTCGATTCCAGGCATGATCCCGGAACACCTCAGGGCGCACAGCAGGACAAGATCGTTGGGCTGGAGTACCTGGGGCAGGATTACAAAACCATCCTGCTTGGTTTTCCGCTTTTATACATGGACACGAATGATGCAAGGAAACTGATGAAATATGTGGTCTTTAACAGGTTCGGAGATCCAACGGGAATTGCACAAATGACAAATGACAAATTACAAATGACAAATTATCCGAATCCGGCTTCATCCGTGGTCACCTTCAGCTTTTCTCTTCCGGCCGTTTCATCAGTTTCAATCCGGGTTTATAACACCTCGGGGCAACTGTTCAGGACCATTTCAGAACCATCCCTGCCGATAGGTCACCATGAGGTTAACATGAATGTTGCCGACCTTCCCCCGGGGATATACATTTACAGCATTACAACGGGAAGGGGAGATTTCGGTTTGGGAAAACTGGTCAAATACTGATCGCATGCTCCGCGCAATCATCATTGACGATGAAATTCACATCCTGGATACACTCAGTAAGCTCATTGCAAAACATTGCCGCGAAGTCGCAGTAATCGGCACGGCAGGCGGTGTTGCAGACGGGACGGAAACCATAAACCGGCTTGAACCCGATCTCGTTTTTCTTGACCTGAACCTGGGCGACGGATCCGGATTCGACCTGCTGCGGGCCGTCAGCCGGATCCGTTTCCGCATCATTTTCATATCCGCCTTCGACAAGGCCACTATCCAGGCGTTTAGATTGAGTGGGATCGACTTCCTTGTCAAGCCCATCAATCCTGCAGATCTCATAAAAACGGTGAAGCAGGCCGAACGACAAAACGTGAAAGACCTGCTGATACAAGTACAGGCACTGGAATCAAATACAACGTGGAACAAGAAAAATCAGAAAACATGAAAAACAGGATCGTTTTTTCAATGATGGTCATGCTCATGGGAGTGGTTACAAACGCACAGAACACTCCCTATGTTTTCAGCTTTACAGCCATCGACAGCAATGCCTATGTAGCCCTGGACAGCATTCGGATCATGAACAGGACCCAGGGAGG
>DAIRDK010000009.1:0-26867 GCA_036796175.1 Bacteroidales bacterium
TGATCCCCGTACTCGCCTCGATGGAGGCGGAAGGGGTTAAGGTCGATGTGGGCACGCTGACCGACTATTCCGCAGAACTGGAAAAAGAGATCCGAACCACCGAAGAGGCCATTTATGCAGATGCGGGGATCCGGTTCAACATCGCATCGCCTAAGCAGCTCGGGGAGGTTCTCTTCGACCAGCTGAAGATCGTTGAAAATCCGAAGCAGACCCGAACCAAGCAGTACTCGACCAGCGAGGATGTACTGGCCAAGCTCGAGCACCGGCATCCGGTCATTTCGAAGATCCTGGAGTACCGTTCCCTGACAAAACTCAAATCAACCTATGTAGATGTGTTGCCAACCCTGGTGAGTCCTCGCGACGGAAGGGTGCATACCTCTTACAACCAGGCCGTGGCGGCCACCGGGCGGCTGAGTTCGAACAATCCCAATCTTCAGAACATCCCGATACGCACCGATAAGGGCCGCGAGATCCGGAAAGCCTTCGTGCCGAGAAGCGAGAACTTCCTGCTGCTTTCCGCCGACTACAGCCAGATCGAGCTCCGCATCATCGCTCACATCAGCGGGGACCGGGCGATGATCGAGGATTTCCGGAGCGGCCAGGACATCCATGCCGCGACCGCGTCGCGCATTTACGGCATCCCGCTCGACCAGGTCACCAAGGAGATGCGGCGCAACGCCAAGACCGTCAATTTCGGGATCATTTACGGGATCTCGGCGTTCGGACTGTCAGAACGGCTGAATATACCCCGAAAGGAAGCCGCCGATATCATCAGCCAGTATTTTGGCAAATATCCCGGCGTGAAACGGTATATGGAGAATACGATCGCGCAGGCAAAACAACAAGGGTACGTGGAGACCATGATGAAGCGGAGGCGATACCTGCGCGATATCAACTCGTCCAATGCCACCGTGCGTGGTTTTGCCGAGCGAAATGCCATCAATGCACCGATCCAGGGAACGGCTGCCGACATGATCAAGATCGCGATGATCCGGATCCATGAGGAACTGGAACAACGCAACATGCGCTCGAAGATGATCCTGCAGGTGCATGACGAACTCGTATTCGACCTGTACCAGCCCGAGGAAGAGGAACTGAGAAGCATTCTGCTGAAGGAGATGCCGGGCGCGATCCCGTTGAGCGTCCCGGTGGTCATTGATATGAACACGGGGAGGAACTGGCTGGAGGCGCACTGATAATTAACAATTAATAATTAATAATTAATGATATATGGATTACAAGCAGGATAGGAGGATCGTGCTGACGCTGGATGCGGGCGGGACGAATTTCGTATTCAATGCCGTTCAGGCGCAGGAGGAGATCATCGCGCCCATCACGCTTCCGGCAAAGGGAGAGAACCTCGAAACCATCCTGAAGACCATTATCGAGGGGTTCCGCCAGGCGCAAAGCGCCTTGCCCGCACGACCCGTGGCGATCAGTTTCGCTTTCCCCGGGCCCGCCGATTACGAGAACGGCATCATCGGCGACCTGCAGAACCTGCCGCTTTTCCGGGGAGGAGTCGCCCTCGGTCCCATGCTGTCGGAACAGTTCGGCCTGCCGGCCTTCATCAACAACGACGGCGACCTCTTTGCTTATGGCGAATGGATCGCCGGTCTTTTGCCCGATATCAACCGGAAACTGGAGGAGGCAGGAAATCCCAAACGGTTCAGGAACCTGTTCGGGGTGACCTTTGGCACGGGTTTCGGAGGCGGCATAGTGGGACGAGACGGCCTGTTTTTCGGGGACAATTCGGCGGGAGGCGAGATCAACCGCATGCGGAACCGGACCTACAAGCAGTTCGATGCGGAAGAGAGCGTGAGCATCCGGGGGATCAAACGGGAGTATGCCAACCAGGCGGGGCTCAACATGGCCAGCGTCCCGGAACCCAAGGACCTCTTCGAGATCGGGATGGGGAGGAAAGCAGGCAACCGGGAAGCGGCCGTAAAGGCATTCGAAGCCTTTGCATCGGATGCTGCAGATGCCATCGCCAATGCGGTGACCCTGGTGGACGGCCTGGTGGTCATCGGCGGAGGCCTGGCAGGCGCCTGGCCGCTGTTCATGCCCAGGCTGGTGGAGGAGATGAACCGCCCCTTCCTGACCGCGGCAGGCGGTATCGTGGAACGGCTCGAGATCGGGGTGATGAACCTGGAAGATCCGTTACAACTTGCTGATTTTCTGAAACCTACAGCGGTTGAAGTTCCGGTTCCGTTTGCAAGGAAACAGGCAATCTACGACCCCCTCAAGAAAACCGGCGTCGGCATCTCCAGACTGGGCACTTCTCGGGCCGTTTCAGTGGGGGCCTATGCCTTCGCGTTAACGGAACTCGATAAAAATTTACGACGGTAAGTTCCTCTGATTGAATTTATAAAAATATTTTTGTACATTTGTATCGGTAAAAAAAGCAGAAATCAAACCCAATTCCATCACCTATGAAAAGAATTCTATTCTCTCTGACCTTCATTGTTGCTGCCGCGATTGCTTTCGGGCAAACGGTACCCCGGCAGATGGTCGCCCTTGAAATCGGGACAAGTACAAAATGTACTTACTGCCCCGGAGCTGCCATGGGTGCAGATGATCTTCTTGAAAACGGGAAATTCGTTGCCGTTATAGAAAATCATAGCAATTTACTTGGTAACGATCCTTATACAAACAGCTATTCAACAGCCAGAAATTCTTATTACAACATCAGCGGATTACCAACAGCTGTATTCGATGGGGTATTAAAAGTTGTCGGTGGAAACCACAGCCAGAGCATGTACCCGTCATACCTCCCGAAATACAATACCCGGATCGCCAAGGCATCAGATGTCAGCATGTCGATGGTGGTCACCAATGACGGACTCAATTACACTGCTGTCATCACACTGGTCAAAACCCCAGAATGGGCTGCCACTAACCCGGTGCTGCAATTCAATGTCACTCAATCCAATATCTCTTACAACTGGCAGGGACAGAGCCACCTGGAGCATGTCAACCGCCTGATGGTCCCCGACCAGAATGGAACACCGGTTGATTTCGGCAGCGGCGACACCCAAGTCATTACGCTGAATTTCACCTTGGATTTATCGGGTTGGACTGCCGATCTTGAGGATATTGAATTCATTACCTTTGTCCAGGATAACACCGGCAAAGAGATCCACCAGTGTATCAAGCGCGGCGCCATTGACCTTTCGGTTGACTTTTCTGCCAGCGCTACACAGATCAACAAGGGCGAATCCGTCACCTTCACAAGCGAAGTTTCCGGCGGCTACATCGGTACTCCCCAGGTCTATGAATGGTTCACCCCCGGAGGAGTACCCGTCTATTCACAGGATACCAACGTGACCGTGACCTACAATACCTGCGGCCCGCACGATGTTACGCTCGTGGTGAACCGCGGTGGCCAGATCGATACCGTTGCCCGTACCCATTATATCCAGGTCGGCCCGGTGGTTGGAATTACTTCCAACCCGGGTGACAGCGCCTGCTGGTACACCCCCATCACCCTGGACGCCACCACGGCGACCGCCACCGAATACCTGTGGTCCCCCGGTGGAGAAACCACACCATCCATCACGATCACCGGTGGTGAATACGGCGTCGGGACACATTCTTTCTCGGTGACCGTAACCTCGGCTGACGGCTGTGTACAGACCGTGAACCATGACATTTACTACGATGGCTGTGTGGGCCTCGGCGAACCGGTGAAGGGAATCTCCGCCCTGATCTACCCGAATCCGAACAACGGTCGCTTTACCGTGGAACTGAACTCGGGCAAGAGCATCACCACCGATCTCACAATCCTGAACCTGCTGGGCAGCGTCGTTTACCAGGAAAAGGGAGTGAATATCGATGGCAAGATGACGCGTTCCCTGAACCTGAACCTGGCGAACGGGCTCTATTACCTGGTGCTCCAGAATTCAGAAGGCAAGAGCGTGCAGAAATTTTCAGTAACCCGGTAACCGGTTACCTGATCTGGAAAAAAGACCTGTCCGTTGCGGCAGGTCTTTTTTCATTTATTATATGTACTTTTGTAATGCAACCGACACGACCGGAGGTTGTCAATAACAGAAACCAAAAAATCTATATGAAAAAATCTTTCCTCCTTTTCGCATTCCTGTCGATCATCACCTTTGCCGGCGCGACTGAGATTACCAAGGTATTCTACTTCAGCCAGCCGGTTATTGTCCAGGCAGGCAACTACCAGATGATCCGGTTCGATAACACCCTTCTGAGGGGCAAACAGGGTGAGCCCGTACTGCCTTTTGCCTCTTTTTCGCTGCTCGTGCCTCCGGGTGAATATGTAAGGGGAACGGAGCTCATTACAGAGGAGGAAACAGTGATCCCAGGGACATTCGTACTCTATCCGCAGCAACCTGTCAGACCTATTTCATTGGGCCCAACGGGTACATTCGAAAAAAATGAGGCCATCTATGCCCTGGACGGCTCCTACCCTTCGTTCCGGATGACCGGACCGAACATGCAGTACCTGAACGGTTACGGTTTTGCGCTGGGCACGTTTACCCCGTTGAAATACAACCCGGCGAAAGGGACCGTATCCTATTACCGGAAGGTAACCGTAAAGATCGTGTCCCAACCTTACGACTTCTGCAAAAAAGAACTCAGCTTCCTGCCCTCTTCGGAGGCTGCGCTGAACCGGGTCCGTGCCCTGGCGCAGAACCCTGAAATAATGAGCTTGTATCCCGTGAAACCCGCACTTAAATCCGGCTACCAGGCATTGATCATCACCACTTCGCAATTCGTATCGGGATTTAATGACCTGGTGGATTATTATGGAGGAAAAGGCATAACGGCCCAGGTCGTTTCGGTAGAAACCATTTCCGGCGCCATGACGGGCCAGGATTTGCAGGAGAAGATCCGTAATTATATCATCCAGGAGTACCAGACCAACGGGATCGAGCATGTCCTGCTGGGAGGCGATGTCGAACTCATTCCTTACCGCGGATTTTACTGCTATGTGATCTCAGGATCAGGATATATGGATGATAACATACCTTCAGATCTCTATTATTCCGCCCTTGACGGCAACTGGAACACCAACGGCAACAGCTGGTGGGGAGAGCCCGGTGAAGACGACCTGCTCCCGGAGGTATCGGTTGCCCGTATGCCGTTCAGTACGGCCGCCGAACAGGAACACATGGTACACAAATCCGTCAGTTACCAGGGTAATCCCGTGACCGGTGAACTGAAACGGCCGTTCATGGTGGCCGAATTCCTCTATTCCGATCCCATGACCTGGGGGCAGGACTACCTGGAACTGTTGATCGACGACCATAACGACAACGGGTACTTCACCCACGGTATCCCCTCATCCGAAAACGATATCACGCGTCTATACGACACGCTGATCTCGCCCCCCTCGAATATTTACAGCTGGGATACCCCGACGCTCCTCGCCGAGATCAATGAAGGGAAATCATTCATCCACCACTCGGGGCACTCCAATTCGGATTACATGATGCGCCTGAGCACCTGGGACATCACCAATGCCAACTTTACCCAGGTTGACGGCGTCACGCACAATTACCAGCTGATGTACACGCACGGATGCATCTGCGGCGCATTCGACTACGACGACTGCATCGCAGAACGTTGCGTGACCATCGCCAATTTCCTGGTCGGCGGGGTATTCAACTCCCGTTATGGATGGTTCGACCAGGGGCTGACGGAAGGACCTTCGGCCCATCTGCACCGCGAATTCGTAAGCGCACTATACAATGATACCGCCAGTCTTAACGTGTTCACCCTGGGTGAAGCCCACATGATGTCTAAGATCAAGACCGCTCCGTGGGTGGACCTGCCCGGTGAATTCGAACCGGGGGCACAGCGGTGGTGCCATTACGACTGTAATGCCTTCGGTGATCCGGTGATGAAAGTCTGGACCGATGAACCTACAGTCGGCATCCAGCCCGTGATTGCGGAAAGCAAGCTGTCCATTTACCCCAATCCTGCCAAAGATGAGGTTCGGATCAATTTCAACCTCGCCGGGAACGGAACGGTCACCATCAGCCTGTTCAATAACCTGGGTCAGCCGGTTCGTCAAACCACATTGCCAAATCTTCGGGCAGGCAGCAACTTTTACCCGATGGATCTGAGGAACCTATCAGACGGGGTTTATTCAGTCAGGGTGGAGACTCCAAATACTGCTGTGAGCGGCAAGATCCTTGTTGCCCACTGACCGGAGGCACATAACAGCCTGCAACAGATCCGGGGGCTGATAGTTTTTTCACAGGAAAATTTAAAAATCTGAGGGAAAAAATGTACCTTTGCACTACCATAGTTAACCAGCTGAATACCAATAAAATCTGAAATCAATAACAAAAACACCATGAAAAAAGTCCTACCCCTTGTGTTCCTCTTCCTGTTTGCGGCTTTCACACTGAACGCGCAGACATATTCTTATTCCGATTGCTGGGGGAAAGCCGGTTTCAACCTGGCAGATTCCCGTTCGGATCAAGTTGAGGTGGTATTCTCCGTCCCGGCCTTTTCTCTGGACGATATCAACATCAACGGCGAAATGATGAAGAGCGTGGCCATGCCAGGCAGTTTCCTGTTCAATGATGCCGGAATGCCGAACCTGCCCTCTAAAGGCAAGTACATCGCCATCCCGCAGGGAGCCTCGCCGAAACTTCGGATCCTGTCCCAGCGCACCGAGACTATTCACAATGTGAATGTCGCCCCGGCGCCGGTCATCCCCCTGGACAATGATCCGAATCCTTTGGTATATAATAAGAACCAGGCCGTTTATGCTGCGAATGCTTATTATCCAGCCGACGTCGTACAGATCTCTTCCGTGGAAAAGATCCGCGGTGTGGATGTGGTTATCCTTGGCTTCACCCCGTTCCAGTACAACCCGGTGACAAAAGACCTCGTGGTGTATAAGGATATCCGCGTTCAGATCTCGTATGAAGGCGGGAATGGCCAGTTCGGCGATCCGGCCTTCCGCAGCCGCTGGTGGGAACCCATCCTGCAGGACAATATCCTGAACTTCTCCTCGCTGCCGGTCGTTGATTTCGACAAACGGTTCCAGGATTATTCCAAGTCGGCCAAAAGCGACGAATGCGAGTACATCATTCTCACCCCTACGGGACCCGCTTTTGCCCAATGGGCTGATTCCATAAAGAACTTCCGCAACCAGCAGGGGATCCTGACCAAGATATTTACAACAGCCGACGTTGGCGGCAACACCGAAAGCGCCATTGAGACATGGATCAACAACGCATATAATAACTGGACGATCAAACCGGTCGCCTGCCTGATCCTGGCTGATTACGGGACGGATGAGACCAAGAACATCATCACCCATCTCTACCCGCATCCCGACAGTTACCCGGATTTCGCCTCCGATAACAAGTATGCCGATGTGGATAATGACGAAATGCCAGATATCGTGTTTTCCCGTATCGCAGCAAACGATGCGACCCAGCTCCAGGTCATGGTGAGCAAAGCCATCAACTACGAACGTAATCCGATCACCGATCCCTTGTTTTATGATCTTCCCATCACCGCCCTCGGCTGGCAGACAGAACGCTGGTTCCAGCTCTGCTCCGAGATCGTCGGCGGGTATTTCCGCACGGTTCATGACAAACACCCGCGCCGGATCAACGCCATTTACCAGGGATCACCGGGGAGCGTCTGGTCCATCGCGCAGAATACCAGCCAGGTTGTGAACTATTTCGGACCCAGCGGCCTCGGCTATATTCCCCAAACCCCTGCCGAAATGCCGTGCTGCTGGACCGGAGGCACCGCCACCAAGATCAATAACGCCATCGACTCCGGCGCATTCATGGTCCAGCACCGCGACCATGGCGCATATACATTATGGGGCGAACCCGCTTACAATACCGGGAACATCGGCCAGCTGAACAACCAGAACAAGCTGACGTTCGTTTTCTCCATCAACTGCGAAACCGGTGCCTACCATCGTTCGTCAGAGTGTTTCGGGGAAAAATTCCACCGTCATACTAAAGGCGGCCAGAATGCAGGCGCATTAGGTCTTGTATGTCCCACTGAAACTTCATATTCTTTCGTGAACGACACCTATGTCTGGGGCATGTACGACAACATGTGGCCCGATTTCATGCCGGCAGAAGGAACAACGCCCCCATCACAAGGTGCCTTACCCGCATTCGGACATGCAGCAGGAAAGTATTTCCTGAAACAATCCAGCTGGCCATACAACACAGGCAGCAAGCTGGTCACCTACCGGCTGTTCCATATGCTGGGCGACGCATTTACCCGCCTGTACTGGGATGTGCCCCAACAGCTGACTGTTTCTCATGATACGGTGATCAATTACGGCACATTGACGTTCAATATTGCCGCAACCGACGCTTCATTGATTGCTCTGACCGTTGATAATGAGATAATTGCAACAGCTGAAGGCAACGGCACCACCCCGGTGGTCATGCCGATTCCAATGCTTGATCCGGGGACCGTCGTTTTGGTCACGGTCACCAAAGAGAACTATTTCCGGTACAGCCACGAAGTCACGGTAGTCAGCAACCAGCTGATGGCCGAATTCTCCGCCAGTTCCACCGGCCTTTGCCTGGCATCCGGCGTGAACTACACGGATATGTCAACGGGCGATCCCGTTTCATGGGACTGGACCTTCGAAGGCGGCGAACCCTCCACTTCGACAGACCAGAATCCCCAGAATATCGTGTATGCTGCCCCCGGCGACTATACGGTGACACTGATCGTCAGCGATGGAACCGATACCGATACGACCGCAAAGACCGGTTATATCCATGTGTATAATTTCCCGGAAGCGGCCTTTACGGCCACCAATCTTTGCATTGGAGCGGAAGTCACTTTCACGGATATGTCAAATCCGAACGGGGGAACCCTGACTGACTGGTCCTGGGATTTCGGCGACCCGGCATCCGGGGTGAACAACACATCCACCCTGCAGAATCCGCTTCATGTCTTTTCAGCCGGCGGGACGTATACAATCACCCTGACGGTTCTGAACAACGGTACATGCCAGGATATCATCACGCAGGACATCAACATCACGGGCGCCCCGGGAACGGCCGAGACCCCGTCAGGATCTGATATTCTCTGCCAGGGGGCTTCAGGCACGGAATACCTGACCGCCGGAGCACCTGATGCTACCTCTTATATCTGGATGATCACCCCGGAAACGGCAGGAACAATCAGCGGGGATTCGCTGGTCGGCTCCCTGACCCTGGATCCGGCTTTCACCGGAGCAGTCGGTATCAGTGTGAAAGGCATCAATGAATGCGGCGAAGGCACTTTCTCGACCGAATTCCCGGCTACGGTGCTGGGCATCCTGGAACCGCCCGCAAAACCCGAAGGTCCGGATACCGTTGACCTGAAGACCATTATTACGACCGATTACACGACCGCTGGGATTACCGGTGCCGATTCCTATGCCTGGTTCCTCTCCCCGGCTGAAGCAGGTACGGTTTCAGGAACAACCACGACCGGTACCGTGACCTGGGATGCCAGTTACAAAGGCACAGCAACGATCACGGTGAAAGGGATCCAGTCGGGCTGCGACGGCGCCATGTCAGAAGCCATGTCAACGCTGGTGCGCAGCACCGTCGGGATTGGCGAAAACGACGGCCTGACCTTCTCGGTCTACCCGAACCCGACGACCGGCAAGCTGAACCTGTCGCTTAACACCAACGGGGCCAAACAGGTCAGCCTGACTGTTTACAATGTTCTTGGGACTGTTGTTTACTCCGAGAGCGATGTGACCATCTTCGGCAAGACAACCCACGTCATCGACCTGTCCAACCTCCCGAAGGGAATTTATCACCTGAGGGCAGAAAGCGGCAGCCAGTCGGTGATCAGGAAGGTAGTTATTAATAAATAATTCTGACCCTGACAGGGTTAAAAAAAGGCGGCCCAGCAGGCCGCCTTTTTTTGTTGATAGGTTTTTTTCCTAACATGCAGAATCTATCTGTTAAATTATTAACTTTATAGCAACTTTTTCGTATAAGCAGATGTCGTTCATGTTTCATCAATCCATTGTATAATGAAAAAACCGGTTTACTCTCTTATTTTGCTGATCTTCATCCTGGCTGCCATCGTCAGCCCCGCTCAGCAGATCACATACCAGGATCCCTGGTCCGATGCCGGATTCAAGCTGACCTCCTCGTCGTCGAATTCAGTCGCCGTGAGCTTTTCCATCCATGATTTTACCCTGGAGGATCTATCGGTCAACGGAGCCCCGATGAAGAACATCAGCCTCCCGGGCAGCTTCCTGTTCAATGACGAAGGGTATCCCAACCTGCCTGGGAACGGCCGGTACATAGCCATTCCGCAGGGGGCGGTCGCCCACCTGACGATCAGTGGGTCCCGCATGGAAACGATCCAGGGATTGGATATCGTCCCCGCCCCGAGGATCCCTAAAGAGACAGAGTCCGGTCCCTTGCACTATGAAAAAAATCCCCAGATCTACAATAAGAATGCGTTCTATCCAGCCGAACCGGTGACGATGTCCCAACCGACAAAGATCCGGGGGGTGGACGTGGTGATGCTGGGTATCACCCCGTTCCAGTATAACCCGGTTACGAAAGAGCTCAGGATCTATCGCGACCTGAACGTGCAAATCACCTTCCAGGGGGGCAACGGGCATTTCGGGGAAGACCGGTTGCGCAGCCGCTTCTGGGATCCCATCCTGGAGGATGCCCTGCTGAATTACGCCTCCCTGCCGGTCATTGATTACAATGCCCGCCTGCAGCAGGTTTCCGATGTGCCGGGGTATGAATACCTGATCATTTCCCCGAACGGATCCTCGTTCACCCAGTGGGCTGATTCCATCCGGAGGTTCCGCATCCAGCAGGGGATCACGACCACCGTGAAAACCCTATCTGAGGTCGGTGGCAATACGATCACGGCCATCGAATCCTATATCAACAACGCATACAACACCTGGTCGCCGCCACCGGCCGCAATCCTCCTGCTTGGCGACTATGGAACAGACGCAAACAGCACCGTAATTTCACCCATCTGGAGTTCGTATTGCGTTTCCGATAATATTTACGGGGATATTGACGCCAACGATCTGCCCGAGATCTGCATGGCCAGGATCACGGCCAACAATGCCACCCAACTCCAGGTCATGATCACCAAGTTCCTGAACTACGAACGAAACCCGCCCACCTCTGCCTCGTTTTACCAGCACCCCATCACGGCCCTCGGCTGGCAGACTGAGCGTTGGTTCCAGATCTGCTCGGAAGTGACCGGTGGATTCTGGCATTATGCCCAGGGCAAAGATCCGGTGCGCATCAATGAAGTTTACAGCGGTACGCCCGGAACGGTATGGTCCACAGCCACCAACACGAGTACTGTGGTGAATTACTTCGGGCCTTCGGGGCAGAGCTACATCCCGGCACAGCCCAACCAGATGCCCTGCTGCTGGACGGGCGGCAATGCCACCATGATTAATAATGCCATTAATGCCGGGGCTTTCTGTCTTGTACACCGTGACCATGGGTACGAACTGGGTTGGGGCGAACCTGCTTACAGCAATTCCAACATCAGCGGGCTGACCAACGTCGGCAACCAACTGCCGTTTGTCTTCTCAATCAACTGTTTGACAGGAAAATACAACTACAGTAGTGAATGTTTTGCCGAGAAGTTCCACCGTTATACCTATAACGGCCAGAACTCCGGGGCCCTGGCTCTGATCGCCGCATCCGAAGTTTCGTATTCCTTCGTCAATGATACGTATCTCTGGGGGATGATGGACAACTTCTGGCCCAATTTCATGCCAACCTACGGGACATTTCCCACTTCGCGCGGATTTCTTCCCTGTTTTGGCAATGCCGCCGGAAAATATTTCCTGTCGCAGTCGAGCTGGCCATACAACACCAGTGACAAGACCGTAACGTACCATCTGTTCCATCATCATGGCGATGCGTTTTCGGTAGTCTATTCCGAAGTACCGCAGACCCTGACGGTCAATCATGCTTCCACCATCCCGGCCGGAACGGCTTCATTCCAGGTGACTGCCAATACCGGTGCGTTCATCGCCCTTTCGGTGGGCGGCGACCAGCTCCTGGGCACGGGTCTGGGCACCGGGAGCCCGGTAACCATCACGATCCCCGGAACACTCACGGTGGGACAGACCATGCATGTGACCGTAACGATGCAGAATTATTTCCGGTATGAGGCGAATGTTGCGGTGGTGACGAATGGTGGTCCCGTGGTAGACTTTACCGCCGATTCCACGAACATCTGCGCCGGCCAGAACGTCGATTTCACCGACCTCACAACCAATAATCCGACCAGCTGGAGCTGGACCTTCCCCGGCGGAACGCCAGGCACCTCCACACAACAGCATCCCCAGGATATTGTATACGTTACACCGGGTGTCTATAACGTAACGCTGACCGCGACCAATGCCATCGCGACCAACAGCCTCACGAAAACGGCTTATATCACGGTCAACGGACCCGCGGGAATTCCGGGGATACCTGACGGCGATACGGCCCTCTGCATGAACAACGGGAATTCCATTTATACCATCATGCCGGTGTTCGGTGGCGTAGACTATACCTGGGAGCTGACCCCGGACTCCGTCGGTATTCTGAATGCACAGGATACTTCATGCATTATCGACTGGTCTGACACATATACCGGGTTTGCAACCCTGAAAGTAAAATCCTCCAACAGCTGCGGTGAAAGCGTATTTTCCCCGGAACTGCTGATCCACATCTATCCGTTCCCGGAAGTGCCGGAACAGCCCTCAGGGCCTACCGCATTGTGCCAGGGCATGCAGTTAAATTCCGAGTACACGATCCCGGAAGCCCAAAACGCCGCTTCTTACCATTGGGACCTTTCTCCCGGAGAGGCGGGTACCATTGCCGGCACCGGGACGACCGGAACAGTCTTCTGGAACAGCAGCTTCAGCGGCCTGGCGATGGTCAAGGTCAGGGCCGTCAATAACTGCACCGAAACCCTTTGGTCCGATACATTGGATGTGACTGTGAATCCAAATCCAGTGGTCGACCTTGGCGAAGACGTTACCATCACCCAATTGCAAACGACCACCCTGGATGCAGGGAATCCCGGAGCCTCCTACCTCTGGTCAACAGGCGCCATGACCCAGACCATCACCGTAGGATACCTGGGCAACCCGTCGGATACGTATTTTGTGGATGTAACCATGAATGATTGCAACGGAAGCGATACCGTTGTCGTGAATTTCACCGACCCGGTCGGCGTACAGGAGCAAAATGGCAAACTCAATGTCACCATCACGCCGAATCCCAATCCGGGTCAGTTTAAGCTGGAAGTCACCGCTGCGAATGAACAAAGCTTCAGCCTCACGATCATCGGCATCCTCGGAAATGTGATTTACCGTATGCAGGATGTGGGTTTCCACGGGAAATACAGCGCCCGGATGGATGTCCCCGGTCTTAATGCCGGAGTGTATTATTTGCTGGTGACCGCAGGCAACGAGAAGGTTACCCGGAAAATGATCGTTCAGAAATAGATGACGGATGACAGATAACAGATCTATGAAAAAAATAATCGCTTTTGCTTGCATTGCTTTTCTCGGCCTGGCCGTCGGAGGGAAGATGCAGGCGCAGCAAACGGATAGGCAGGCCGGCGATACGGCCAGTTATCCTTACTGGATCCAGATGATGCAGGATCCCACTGCGAATTTCTTCCAGACCCAGCGGGCGTTCAACCTATACTGGCAGGACCGGCCGATCACCAAAGGCTGTGGCTGGAAAGTGTTCAAGCGATGGGAGTACAAAATGCAATTCAGGATTACCCCCGATGGCCGGAAACCAGCTCCGGATGCGGTTGTAAAGGCCATGGAGACTTATGCCAAAGGAACCCTGTCCGCTAACGGAAGCTGGATCTCACTGGGTCCATCAACGATTCCGGCGCCGGGGCCTGCGGGTTACGAAGGCATCGGCCGGCTGAATGTCGTCGCCTTCCACCCTACTGACCAGAACAAGATCTACGTAGGCGCTCCTTCGGGCGGTTTCTGGATGAGCAGCAACGGCGGCTCAACCTGGGCGACCACAACCGATTCGCTGGCCACGTTGGGAGTCTCTGCCATCATTGTGGATTATTCCAATCCGGTTAAAATTCTGATCGGTACCGGCGACCGTGATGCCGGTGACGCCCCCGGGTTAGGGGTTTACAAAAGCCTCGACGGCGGCCTGACCTGGAGCGCTTCCAAAACCGGAATGGGCAACCAGACGGTCGGAAAGATCATCCAGGATCCCACCAACTCACAAGTGTTCCTTGCCGCAACGGGCGGCGGGATCTACCGTTCCACCGACGGCGGTGCCAACTGGACCCAGACACGATCGGGCAATTTCAAAGATATCTGCTTCAAACCCGGCGACCCTTCGATCGTTTATGCCGCATACAATGCTGATTTCTACAGGTCTGTGAATAACGGCCAGTCGTTTACACAGATCACCTCGGGGCTGACCTCCGGCCAGCGCGGCTCCATCGCAGTTTCCGCCGCCAATCCGGCTTATGTCTATCTCCTGCAATCAAACAGCAGCAGCGGATTCAAGGGTGTTTACCGGTCGACCGACTCCGGTCTGAATTTCACCACCCGTTCGACTTCACCCAACATCCTCGATTGGTCCTGCGACGGCAGCGGCAGTGGTGGACAGGGCTGGTATGACCTGGCCATTGCGGCCGATCCGCTGAATGCGGAGATCATCTATGTCGGCGGCGTGGACGTGTGGAAATCCACCAACGGCGGCCAGACCTGGGCAATCAATTCACACTGGTACGGAGGCTGCGGTGTTCCTGCGGTGCATGCCGACTGCCATTACCTGGCCTATTCACCCGTAAGCGGGAAACTGTATGCGTGCAACGACGGCGGGATTTACTGGACTGCAAATGGAGGGACCAACTGGACCGACATCACAGTGGGTATGACCATCGGGCAGATGTACAAGATCGGCCAGAGCCAGACTGTAAAGCAGCAGGTGATCGCCGGTCACCAGGACAATGGAACCTGTACATTATATCCGACCGGCTGGGAAGCGACCGGCGGGGGTGACGGCATGGAGTGTTCTATCGATTTCCAGAATGCCTCGTACATGTATCATACAATTTATTACGGGGATATTTTCAGGACGGTCAACAACAACAATGAAACGCAGATCGGCGGCAGCGGCATTGGCGGGATCGATGAGAGCGGTGCCTGGGTAACCCCGTTCATCCTCAGCAAATCCGATCCTAAGATCATGTTCGCCGGGTTTAAGAATATCTGGCGCTGCACCAATGTGCAGGCCAGCAGCCCTTCATGGACCAAGATCTCCAATACCCTGGGGGGAAGCAACAGCCAGAACCTGTGCGACCTGGAACAATCCCCGGCCAATACGAACGTACTCTATGCTTCCCGCTATGACGGCAAATTGTTCAGAAGTGATAATGCACTGGGCTCTACGCCCACCTGGACTGACCTGACTTCCACCCTTCCGGCTTCCGGAACACCGGCCGATCTCGCTGCGCACCCGACCGACGAGAACATCGTTTACATGGTCCTCGGGACCGGTGTTTATAAATCCACAAATAAGGGAGCCAGCTGGACCAATATCACGGGATCCCTTCCTTCGGTTTCCAAAAATGCGATTGTCTATTACAAGAACGGGAACCCGGAAGCCTTGTATCTTGGCACTGATGCAGGGGTATATTACAGGGACCAGACCACATCCGGCTGGATCTCATATAACGCAGGATTGCCAGTGAATGCGATCATCTCCGAGCTGGATATTTATTATGACAACGATTCGGTGTCATCGGATGTGATCCGGGCCGGAACTTACGGACGGGCCCTCTGGTCATCCACGATGTATAATCCCTATGTAGCCGACTTCACGGCGGATTCGACCAGCATCTGTGCCGGTCAGAATGTTGATTTCACCGATCTTTCCACGGCCACTCCAACAGCCTGGAGCTGGTCGTTCCCGGGTGGAACGCCTTCCACATCGACCCAGCAGAATCCTCAAAATATCGTGTACGGTACACCCGGAAGTTACAATGTAACACTGACCAGCTACTACAACAGCCTCAACGTGACCGTTACAAAGAACAACTACATCACGGTTACGGGAATACCTGTGGCGCCCGGACAGCCGGCTGGAGATACCCTGCTTTGCGAAAACAATGCCAACACCACCTATACCACGAATGCGGTTCCCGATGCCACAGGATACACCTGGACGCTGGCACCTGGTTCGGCAGGGGTTATGACTCCATCGGGAACAACGGTAACCATCGACTGGGATGATGCGTATTCCGGATATGCCTCACTTACGGTGCTGGCCACGGGAACCTGCGGGAACAGCCCCTCATCACCCGGCCTTAGCATTCACTTGCGTCCGTTCCCCGGAACACCTGGCACACCCTCCGGGCCCTCCCAGGTCTGCCAGGGAGCGACCACGTCGGATTATACCATCTCAGCGGTTCCGGAAGCGACCTCATACGATTGGAAGCTTCAGCCTGCAGCCGCCGGGACGATAGCCGGCACAGGGACGACCGCTACGGTCACATGGGATGCCACCTTTACCGGGATTGCGGAGATCTCGGTCAAGGCGATCAACGATTGCAGTGAGAGTCCCTATTCTCCGGTCATGCAAACCACGGTGAATCCGGTTCCCGCTGTGGACCTTGGTGATGATATCACCATTCTGCAGACCCAGACGGCAACGCTGGATGCAGGGAATCCCGGAGCCTCCTATCTGTGGAATACCGGGGCTGTGACGCAAACGATCACCGTCGGCTACCAGGGCAACGCTTCCGATAATTACTCCGTGGATGTCACTCTCAACAACTGCACAGGCAGCGATGAGATCGTGGTCAATTTCCTTCCCACAGGCCTGAACGAAGATCCGGGGCAGGCCATGGTCCGGATCATCCCGAATCCCAGCACAGGGAAATTCAGGATCGATATCAGAACCAGGGGCACGGAGCCCGTCAGCCTCGCTATCCTGAACCTTCTGGGAACGGAAGTGTTCAGCAAGAAAGGGATGCCCGCGAACGGGACTTATTCTGAAGTCTTAACCCTGACCCACCTCCCGGAAGGAATTTATTATTTAATTGTCAAAGAAGGAAGCAACCAATCCATACACAAGGTTGTCATACAGAGGTAATACACGTTTTCATACTTCTGAGCCCTTCTCATGAATCAGGCAGGCACCTTCCCCGGGGTGCCTGCCTTCTTTTTCATCCCGATCTTTCATATCTTTGTGTATCAAGAACAACCCATGAACAATCGTTTCACATTACTCATTGCCGCCGGGCTCATCTTTCTCTCAGTTTCCCTGCAGGGCCAGAACCGGAACTGGCTGCCCAGGGTGACACCGAAAGGGAAACCGTTCGTAAATACCCGGATTGATAACCTGGGCTACTGGAATACGATGATCTCCCTGGGTTATGCCGAAGCCAATCCGTATATCATTGCTGAAGACCCGGTGCCGACAGGCAGCACGGTCACAGGTGACAGAATTTTCGTGCAGGATTCTCCCGATATCCCGACCACCAGTGAACCCAATCTTACGCAGTCGGAAAACTCCGTGTTTGTCGACCCGCTTGATGAAGACGTCGTCATGAACTCGAATAACTCAGCCGACTGGACAGGGGCAACGGTCAACCAGTTGTACGGTGCCGATTACCTCTATTCCATCGATGCGGCGGCAACCTGGGGAGGCTCATTTTACGGAGCAGGACAGACCAATTACGGGGATCCTGCCGCTGCGATCAGTTCGAACGGAATCTGGTATGTGGGTAAGATCTCAAGCCAGGGAGGTCAGAACGTCGCCTATTCCACAGACCACGGGCAGAACTGGGTTGATATCGTGGCGGGACCTCCTCCCGGAGGCCCAAGCTCCAACTTGTTGGATAAGAATCATTTATGGATCGACAATTCGGGTACCAGCCCTTACGGGGGGAACCTCTACGATGCCTGGACCTGTTTTAAAACCGGTGATCCTGCCGACAAGCAGGTGCAGCTCACGAGGAGTACGGATCAGGGGCTGACCTGGTCAACGCCGGTGGCGATCAGTTTTGGTGTTAATGCAGGAAATTTCAACCACGGGGTGAATATTCAGACCGGTCCCAACGGAGAAGTGTACGCTTTCTGGTCGATCTATGATACATGGCCTGCCGACGAAAATGCGATCGGCATGGCGAAATCTGTCAATGGCGGGGCAACTTTCGATCCGGCAGTCAGGATCATCGGCAACATCAAAGGGATCCGCAATTCGGGCACGACGAAGAACATGCGTGTGAACTCTTTCCCGGTTGCGGCCGTTGATATCAGCGAGGGGCCCTACCGGGGAGCCATTTATGTAGTATGGGCGAACATCGGGGTGCCGGGCGTCAATACCGGAAATGACATTGACGTGTACATGATCCGGTCGTTTGACGGAGGTAGCACCTGGTCGAACCCGATCCGGGTCAACCAGGATCCTCCCGGGCTGGGAAAAACCCATTTCTTTCCCTGGATCACCTGCGATCCGGTTACCGGCAATATCAGCATTGTGTTTTACGACGACCGCAACACCACATCCGCTCAATGTGAAACCTGGGTTGCAACTTCATTTGACGGAGGAGATACCTGGAGCGATTTCAAAGTCAGTGATGTCGCTTTCACCCCGGCACCTATTCCCGGCCTGGCTTATGGCTATTTCGGCGACTACCTGGGGATCACCGCGACCAACATGAGGGCTTACCCGGTGTGGACCGATAACCGGTCGGGCTATGCCATGTCGTATGTTAGCCCGATCGACCTTGGTCCTCCACCCAACCAGCCTTATGTCATCTACCACTCCAACGAACTTGCTCTGATCCCCGGGAAAAGCCGACAGAACATGAACTATGGCGACTCTTTGTACCTCTCGCTCGGACTGAAGAACATCGGGGACCAACCGGCTGCCGGACTGACCGCCACCGTGAGGACCCAATCTCCCTTTATCCTGTTCACCGATTCAACGGAATCATACGGGACCATGACACCGGGTGAGATCAAGATCGTACCGGAAGGATTCTCGTTCAAGGTATCCGATTCGGTCCCGGATAATTTGCGGATCCGTTTTGACGTTGAAGCCAGCGATCCCGATACAACCTGGATCAGTCATTTTACACTTGTTTCCCATGCCCCGCACCTGATCGTAACCTCCTTCACCATCAACGATTCCGGATCAGGGAACAACAACCACCTGCTGGATCCCGGCGAAACCGCAGAGGTGACCGTAACGACCTCGAATACAGGCGATTTTGATTGTTACAACGCCACCGGCACCCTGACATCGCTTTCGGAATCAGTGGTGGTCAATACCGGTCCGGCCAGCCTGGATACGATAGCTTCTGGGGGCTCGAAGACAGCGACCTTCAGCGTAAAGGTAGATGACGAAGCGCCGGTCGGCACCGGCGTCAACCTGCTGTTCAACGCCCTCTCCGGTTTTTACCATGCTTCTTACAATTACCAGGAAACCATCGGGGTGATCATGGAGGACTGGGAGACCGGTAATTTTCAGAAATTCCCCTGGCAGTTTGCCGGGGACAAGAACTGGGTCATGAACAATGAGGCACCCTATGAAGGGACCTGGTGTGCCGAGTCCGGCTGGATCTATGATAACCAGGTTTCGACACTCTTCCTTGACTTTACCACTTCGGTGAGCGACAGCATCACCTTTTTCTACAAAGTCTCTTCGGAACCCGATTACGATTTCCTGAAATTCTATATCGACAATGTCCTCCAGGACCGCTGGGCCGGTGAACAACCCTGGACACGCGTCGCATTCCCTGTTTCTGCAGGCAATCACACCTTTAAATGGAGCTATGAAAAGGACATCTGGGCCGAGGCGGGACAGGACCGGGCCTGGGTCGATTATATCGGTTTCCCACCGCCTCCCTTCCCGGTGATGAATGCCGGTCCCGACGACACCATCTGCGCCGGGGAAACCTACCAGCCGGAACTGGCCGATGCATCACAATATGACTCGCTGATCTGGACCTCATCGGGCGACGGAACATTTGATACTGCCACGATATTGCATCCGGTTTACACCCCCGGTCCCAAGGACCTGGATTCAGGGTTTGTAAAACTGAAGCTTTCCGGCTTTGCCCAATATGGGCTGAGTTATAACAGCATGCTCCTTTCCATCGGGGAGTATCCCCAGGTAAATATTGCTGTTGATCCCAAAGATACCCTGTGCCAATGGCAATCGGTAACGCTCAGCATGGATACACTCGAATCGGGAAGTTACTTATGGATGCCCGGCGGATTCACCACACCTGTGGTCACAATTGATACGTCGGTCACCGGCGGGATCGGAACAACCCTGTTCACCGCGGTCGCTGCAAACCAATATGGTTGTCGCGACACAGCCTCAGTGGCCATCACCTTCAAGGATTGTACAGCGCTTGAAGAACCGGCCAATGTGTTTGGTGTTAGTTTGACACCCAATCCGGGGGATGGCCGGTTCGTCCTGCACATTCACACACCGGTGCCGGAGACGGTTGACCTCAGGATTTATTCAAACAACCGCACGCTGCTATGGTCTGAGGCGGGGATCCGGATCGTGACCGATCTTACCAAAGCCCTGGATTTCAGAGAATGGTCGGCTGGTTTGTACATCCTGGAGATCGAACGAACTTCGGGGATTCGGTCTGAAAAGATGATCATCCGGAAATAAGTTCTTTCAGATAAACAGGAGGCCGACACCAATCACGGCAACGATCGCGCCAAGGATTTCCCTGGCTGTTACACGTTCTTTGTTGAAGATAGCGGAAGGTGCGATGATCAGCACCGGAACGATCGCCATAAGCGTTGATGCAACCCCCATGTTGGCATGCTGAACGGCCAGCAGGGAAAAGGAAACCCCGAGGAATGGACCGAAAAAAGCGCCTGTGCTGAGCTGCAGCATCGGCTTGCGAAGGCGTGTCGCTTTCGACACTTCCCTCCATTGCTTCATCAGCGTTACAATCACAGAGAACCCGACAATGCCTGCCATGACACGGATCTGGGAAGAGGCAAAGGGGTCGAAATCTTTCATCCCGTATTTGCTGAGCACAAGTCCTGCTGCCTGACCTACGGCACCCCCAAAGGCAAGCAGGAGTCCCCACACGGGAAAGTTAAACCTCAGCCGTCCGAAAATCCCCCGCGTATCTTCTTCCCCGTCACGGGTGAGCACAACAATCGCAATCCCGGTGATGGTGACCACCATGCCGGTGAAATTCCAGGTGGTCATGGTCTCGCCCAGCACGATCCAGCTGATCAGCGCCGTGATGGGTGGCGCCAGGGCCATGATCAGCATCGAGATCCTGGCCCCGATCACCACGAATGCCTGGAAGAGGCAGAGGTCGCCGAAGACAAATCCCACCAGCCCCGAGAGGATCAGCCAGAGCCAGGTCTGCAGGTCGGCATCGACAGGCAGGGCATGCCCCCGGTAGAAATAAGTGAATATGCAAAGGAAACAGAAGCCTACGATCAGACGAAGCAGATTCACGGCCAATGATCCGATTCGTTTGGAAGCAGCTTCGAACATCAGGGCGGTTACGGTCCAGAACATGGCCGTCATCAGCGCTGCGAGTTCTCCAAGGTGTGCGTTGATCATTTTCTATTAATTGCTCAGCCACTGCTGAGGATCCTGTATCGACTTGCCGAGCCAGATCTCAAAATGAAGTTCCGATTTCCCGTCATCCGGATCGGAATGGATCCTGCCGATGGATTGCCTGGTCTTGACCTCCTGCCCTTCGCTGACCGAAACTTCTTCCAGGTTCGAATAGACAGTCAGGTATTCTCCGTGCCGGATAATGACCACCTTGTTCAGGTTCGGTACCGTCAGGACACGGCTGACCTTCCCGTTAAACACCGACCGGATGGAGGTGCCGTTACTGACCGAAATATCGATGCCGTTATTCTTCACTTTTACATACTTCAGGACCGGGTGGGGATGTTCGCCGAAAGTACCGGTCACCACTCCCTTTTCCGACGGCCAGGGCAATGCCCCCCGGCTGGCGGCAAAGGTTCCTGAGAGCTGTTTTTCGGCCGGGGTAAGCGACATTTCCGTCGCCGTTTTCGATCCCGATGCTCTCCGGGCCACTGCCCGCTCCGATGCGATCAGTTTTTCGATCTCGGCCTGCAGCTTATCCAGGGCCGCTTGTTTGGTCTTAAGTGTAGCCAGCAGTTCTTTTTCCTTTTTGGTGAGTTCTTTCACCGTTTTATCCTTCTCCAGTTTCTCCTGGGTCAGCTTCGCTTTGGCTTTTTCCTGCGATTCTGCCAGGCTCAGTTTCTGATCCCTGACGAGCTGCAGCTCGATTTGCCTGCGGGCCAGTTCGGACTGTGTCGACCGGATCTTTTCCGCCTGCCGGCGCCGGGATTCGGCATACTGGCGGTAATATCTCAGACGGTGGTATGCCTGGTTGAAATCGGAAGCGGAGAAAATAAAGACCAGTTTATTGGTGGTCCTCATCGTACGGTAGGCATAGTAGATCATCCGGGCATACTCCTGCTTCAGTGTTCCCAGGTCGGTGGAGAGTTTCCGGATGGATTGGTCGGCTGCCGCGATCTGTTCGTCCACTGTTCCGATCTCCCGGCTGATGGTCGAGATCAGCGCTTCCCGTTTATCGATCTGCCGGTTCAGCAGTTTCAGCTTGTTCAGGGAGGTCTCTTTCGACTTCTTGGTTTGTTCCAGCAACGAGTTGGTGTATTCGATCTCTTCCTCCAGCTGCTTCTTGGTCTTGGTGAGATTTTGTTTCGTTTGCTGGGCGAAGAGAGGATCGGCGGCACAACAGACCACGACCAGGAAAAGCCAGACAACGGGAAGATTCAGGACGTATGGCTTGGAACGCAGTGTCATTGGACTGATCCTTTGACCGGTTTGAAACTTGCCGGGATCTTGAAGGGGAATTGCTGTGGCTGGTTAACAACCACCTTTGAGAACTTGGCCCTGACCGCAATGTTATTGTCGGCATAGATGTTATACTCCATCACCATGGGAAAGAGCTGTTCCTGGACGCTATCAAACGATGAATAAATCGCTTCGAGCCGGATCTTTTCCCGTTTGACCTCCTTGACATCCGCTTTGGTGATCTTGAATGTCTCGGGATCTAGCCAGATGTTCTGGATAAAGGCTTTCAACGCTTCATCGCTGCTTTTCACATATTTTTTCAGTTTCTGGCGATCCACTGTCGTGAGCTTGTATTGGTTTCCGTCCACCAGGGCTTTGAAATGGTCGTTATTATAAAATGACAGGTCCCTGCCGATCAGGAAGGCCTGGAGGATATCAAAGTCGATGTTTGTATTGAGGAATTGGTTGAGATAATTATAATCTCCGATGAAATATGTATTGTTCAGGCGGTTAATGAACTTGATGGAATCCTGCGAGATCACCAGACGGATAACTTCAATGCCCATCATCGGCGACAGCGTGAGCCAGATCAGGCTGTCCTTGCGGATCCGGATCTGCCCTCCGAAGGAAGTTTCCTGGTCTTTATTTTTATAATCCGCGGAAAACTTTGCGGTCAGCCAGTCGAATCTCAGTTCGCTCTCTTTCAGTTTTGAAAAGAGATAGTCGGCACCCGCTTCCTTCAGGGGTGTTTTGATCGTCTTCCGTTGCGTGGAACAGGATGTGAACGCCGCGAGAAGGCATGCGGCGAACACCAGGATCAGGCCGGTTCGAATGTGCATAGGGTTCTATTCGATCAGTTTTTTTTCTTCAATTTTCCGGTTTAGAAGCTCAGAGCCTTCCCCTTTGTCCCTGGCTTTCTTCCAGTATTCCAGGGCTCCGCCCGGATCCCCGAGTTTATATAAGGTATCGCCGTAATGCTCGAGCACCTCGGAGCTGACACCCTCTTTGTCTTCCAGGGCCTTGCCGATCCATACCCTGGCATCTTCATATTTGCCGAGTTTGAACATGATCCAGCCATAGGTATCCTGGAAGGATGAATTACCGGGATCGATGGCGAGGGATCGTTTCGACATCTGCTCCGCCTTTTCAAGGTCCTTATTCCGGACCGAAAGGTAATAGGCATAATTGTTCAGGACATAAGCGTTGTTATCCTTGATCTGGAGCGATTTTTCGTAGGCCTTGTCCGACTCCTCGGGGTTGTTGAGCGCATGGTAGGTATCGCCGAGATGCATGTACACCTGGGCAAGCAGGTCATTGTCACCGGCAATGAGGCTGAGGGCCCGGTTATAGTCGGTAAGCGCCCCCTGGTAATTCTTCAGCTGGAAACGGGCGATGCCGGTCATGATATAGAGTACCGGCTGATCGGGAAAGAGCTCGATGGCCGTTTTTCCGTATTGAAGCAGGTGCTCATACTGTTCCGTGATGATATCGAGCCGAAGGATCTCCTCCCAGATCACATATTTACTGCTGTCGAGAGCGACGGCCCGGACAAACAGGTCGCGCGCTTCCGTATATTTTTTATCCTGGGCATACAGATCGCCTGCGATCGAGTATCCTTTCGGGTTGGTCGGGTGGGTGTTGATGAGGATCCCGGCGAGCTCTTCCGCTTCATCCTTCAGGTCGTCGTAAACCTCGTTGATGTTGTAGAACGAAAGCAGGATCGTGACCTTCGTGTCAATATCAAGGGCCGGGTTGGCGAATCCAAGCTTGAGTTCTTCAAACGCTTTTGCCTTGTTTCCCTGCTTCCTGTAAAAATCGGCCAGCGTCATGTGGATATACGGATCTTCCGGATCGGTCTTCAGGATCTCCTGGTACATCTCGAATGCCTTGTCCTGCTGGTTTGCCGACATGTACAGTTCCGCCAGGATCGCCTTATATCGGGTCTCTTCCGGGAATGCTGCGATCAGCTTTTTCATTTCTTCTTCCGCATCCTGGAAATCCTTCTGTAGCAGATGGATCTTCTGCTTCTGCATGGAGATCTCTTCCGTAATGCCGATCTTGCTTTCGATCTGGTCGTAAACCCGGATGGCATCATTGTACTTTCCCGCCGACAGGTAAAGGGAGGCCAGCTCGTAATAATTATCGATGTTGCCTGGATCGGACTGGATGATATGATCGTAGAGGCGGATGGCATCGGTATATTTCCCCACGTATTGGTAGAGCTCAGCCGCGAAGAGCCGGTACCATTTATTGTCGGGATTGAGGTCCATCGCCTCTTCGATCTGAGCGATCGCCTCCTGCGGATTTTTGTGATCGGCCAGCAGTCGGGCAAGTTCAAAATGACCATTGGGATCGGCCGGGTACTTCTCCGTGTATTTCCGAAGAAGATCCTCAGCATCGTTCTCGTTCCCGGTAATGGCCATCCGTTTGGCATCTATCAGCATGGAAGGGTTACCTGGCTTTTCTGTCTTTTTCTTGTCAGCCTGCTTCCCTTTGTCCCCCTTGCCCGTTTCCTGGGCCGGCAAAGTCCAGGCTGAGACCATGATCAGAGAGAATACCGACAGGATGGCAATATGAATGGTTCGTGACATCGCTATGGTGTTAATGTGTTCCCGTGTGCCCGAAACCGCCGGCACCGCGCTCCGTTTCCTGCAACTTGTCAACCTGCACCCATTCCGCCTGGGCATGCGTTGCAATGATCATCTGGGCGATCCGTTCACCGTCACTGATCGTGTACGGCTGGTCAGAAAGGTTGACCAGGATCACCCGGATCTCACCCCGGTAATCGGCATCGATGGTTCCCGGGGTGTTCAGGACCGTGATCCCTTTCCTGGCGGCCAGCCCGCTCCTGGGCCTGACCTGGGCTTCATAGCCAACCGGCAGTTCAATAAATAACCCGGTAGGGATGGTGGCCCGGCCAAGCGGTTCCAGCACCACCTCTTCATCCAGGAAGGCGCGGAGGTCCATGCCGGCCGAAGAGGTGGTTTCGTATGCGGGCAACGGGTGCCGGGACGTATTTACGATCTTGATCCTCATACGGAATAGAAAGCAGCAAAGGTAATAAAAAGGAGTGTGCGGAATCCCGGGATCAGGAAGAGAAGAAGGACTTGAACTCGTTCTTCTCGGTCCATGCTACCACCAGCAGGTAAACAACCAGCAGGGAGGTGTGGTAAACCAGCCGGATCACGAGCGGACCCGGCCTGAAGAGGACGGTCAGGTAATAAAGGACCACCGCAAATCCCAGGTAACCGATGATCTTTATGAGGTTGTAAGGGATTCTGTAATACTTCTGGCCCAGGAAATAGGAGAAGATCATCATCAGTCCGTACCCGATGAACGTGGCCCAGGCCGAACCCATGTAACCCGAAAGATAATGGTCGGGAGAACGGGGTATCCAGAGAATGTTCAGGACCACCGTGATGACGCTTCCGGCCACCGACAGGTAGGCTCCGTAAAGCGTCTGGCCGGTCAGCTTGTACCAGATCGACAGGTTATAATAAACCCCCAGGAACAGGTGTGCCAGCATGAGGATCGGGATCACGGCCCGTCCTTCCCTGAAATCCCTGCCGATGAACCGGATCACGATATCATCCAGATACAGCATAGTGACCAGGAAAAGTACCGAAACCGTGATCACGAAGAAGGTCATGACACGGGCATAGGTCTCGTGAGCATCTTTCTCCTTGGCATAGGAGAAGAAGAACGGTTCGGCCGCATACCGGTAAGCCTGGATAAACAGGGTCATCAGGATGGCGATCTTATAACAGGCGCCATATACTCCGACTTCCGCTTCCGCGATATCGGGAGGCAGCAGGTAACGGAGCAGGATCCGGTCGAAAGTCTCGTTGGCCACCCCGGCAAGCCCGGCAAAGAGGAGGGGCAATGCGTAAATGAACATCCGCCGCCACAAGGTCTTGTCCATTTTCATCCGGAATCCCCGCATCTCCGGGACCAGCAGGATCAGCATGACCAGGCTGGCGATCAGGTTGGAAATGAAGATATACTCGATGCCCCAGCCGGGATTATAGATGAACCGCAAGAAATTGTCAT